>DATDCY010000232.1 GCA_036524115.1 bacterium
CGCCTGGCGGACGGCGGCGTCGTGCGCGACGGCGCCGACGCCGAACTCGACGGCCTGCGCCACCGCGCCCGCCACGCCCAGGCCGAGCTGGCGTCGCTCGAGCGGCGCGAGCGCGAGCGCACCGGCATCGCCACGCTCAAGGTCGGCTTCACGCGCGTGTTCGGCTACTACTTCGAGGTGACCCGCGCCAACCTCGCCAGCGTCCCCGCCGACTACGTCCGGCGCCAGACGCTGGTGAACGCCGAGCGCTTCCACTCCGCGGAGCTCGCCGCCTTCGAGGAGGGGATCCTCGGGGCGGAGGACCGCGCGCTGGCGCTCGAGGCACGCCTCTTCGAGGAGCTGCGCGCGCGCCTCGCGGGAGCCGTCCCGCGGCTCCAGGCGGCGGCCGCCGCCGTCGGGCGGATCGACGCGATCGTCTCGCTGGCCGAGGTCGCGCGCCGGCGCGGCTACTGCCGCCCGGAGGTGGACGACGGCCTCGTCCTGGACATCGGCGCAGGCCGCCACCCCGTCGTCGAGTGCGCCGCCACCGAGCGCTTCGTGCCGAACGACTGCCGCCTGGACGCCGCGGATTGCCAGCTGATGGTGCTCACCGGCCCGAACATGGCCGGCAAGTCGACCTTCCTGCGCCAGACCGCCCTCATCGCGCTCATGGCGCAGATCGGCAGCTTCGTCCCCGCGGCGGCGGCGCGCGTCGGCGTCGTCGACCGCATCTTCACCCGCATCGGCGCCGCCGACCGCCTCTCCCGCGGCCAGAGCACCTTCATGGTCGAGATGACCGAGACGGCGGGGATCCTCCACCACGCGACCGAGCGCAGCCTCGTGGTCCTCGACGAGGTGGGGCGCGGGACGAGCACCTTCGACGGCCTGGCCATCGCCTGGGCGGTCGCCGAGAGCCTCCACGGCGAGCGGCCGCGCGGCCCCCGCACGCTGTTCGCCACGCACTACCACCAGCTCACGGAGCTGCCGCTGACGCTGCCGCGCGCGCGCAACTTCACGGTCGCCGTGCGCGAGTGGGAGGGACAGATCGTCTTTCTGCGGACGATCGCCCCGGGCGGCGCGGACCGCAGCTACGGCATCCAGGTGGCCCAGCTCGCGGGGCTGCCGGCGGCGACGCTCGCGCGGGCGCGGGAGATCCTCGCCAACCTCGAGACGGGCGAGCTGACCCTCGAGGGGCTTCCCCGCATCGCGGGTCACGCCACGCCGGAGGCGCCGGCGGCGCCGCAGCTGGACCTCTTCCCCGTGCGCGAGCACGACGTCGTGCGCAGCCTCCGCGAACTGGACCCGGACCGTCTGACGCCGCTCGAGGCGCTGCAGCTGATCGCGGCGTGGAAGGCCGCCGTGGGGACGCCCGTGCGGAGCTCGGTCTCGTGAGGGCGCTGCTCGTCGCCGCGGCCCTCGCCGCCGCTCTCGCGGCCCCCGCGGGCGCGGCCCCGCGGCCTGCCCCCGCCGCGGGGACCTCGCGCCAGGCTCCGGGCCTGTCCGCGCCGGCGCTCTTCGCCAAAGCGGAGGACGCGTTCGGCGCCCTCAAGGCGGACGCGCGGGCGCAGCGCAACCACCGCAGCTTCATGCGCGTGCTCGACCTCTACCGCGCCGTCTTCGAGAAGTACCCGGCCACGCGCCAGGCGGAGCTCTCGCTCATGCGGGCCGGCGCCCTCTACACCCTCCTCTACCGCTGGACGGGCCAGGAGGGCGATCTCAACCGCGCGCAGAACTACTACCAGCGCCTGATCCAGA
This sequence comes from bacterium, assembly GCA_036524115.1. NCBI lineage: Bacteria > bacterium. Next base: position 1,735 of record DATDCY010000232.1, read on the forward strand.
GCTACCCGCGCAGCACGCTCGTGGACGACGCGCGCATCGCGATCGCCTATCTCTCCCTGGACCACTTCAACAACCCGGCGCAGGCCTGGCTGCGGTTCCGGGACGTCGTCCGCCTGTCGCCGGAGGGGGACCGCGTCCCCGAGGCGAAGCGGCAGCTGCAGCGGCTCTCCCGCTTTGCGCAGGCGGACCCGCCCGCCGCGCCGGCGGGCGACCT
>DATDCY010000233.1 GCA_036524115.1 bacterium
AGGCTCGGACCGCCGTCTCGATAAAGTCCGAGCGGTTCTTCCTGGGGCCGGCCTGCTGGTCGATGGCCTCGAGAAGGTCCTCGGCGAGGGTGATAGATGTCTTGACTTTCATACCACCAAAATACGGCGAGACACTGGCGATGTCAATGGCAGGAATGTGCCCAGAACGGTCAGTCTCGTCTGCCAGAGCGGATGAGTCTTCTCTGTTTCATCGCTCAGCCGCCCCCCCGGAAGCGCTCCGCCGCAGCCGCCTTGCCGATGCGGCCCGCGGCGACCCCGACCGCGAGGGCCTCGAGGTCGTCCTCCGTGGCGTCGATGCGGATGCCGTTCAGGTCAAGGAAGACGAGCGCCGCCGCAAGCGCGGTGCGCTTGTTGCCGTCGACGAAAGGGTGGTTGCGCGCGATGTGGTAGAGGTAGGCGGCCGCCATCTCGAAGAGATCGCCATGGAAGGCGACCTCGCCGAACCCGGCGCCCGGCATGGCAACAGCCGAAGAGAGCAGGGAGACGTCCCGCAGGCCGCCGCGGCCCCCGTAGCGCGCGATCTGGTCGCGGTGGATCGCGAGGACCTCGTCAAGCGTCAGCAGCAGCGGGGCCACCCGCTACTCCGCCAGGCGCTTGAGGGCCCCCCCGTGGCGGCGGTTCACGCGGGCAAGGGCGGCGTTGAAGCGGCGCTGCCGCTGCGCCGTTGCAGCCGGCGAGACGATGAGCGCCTTGCCGTCGGTCGTCACCGCCAGCGGGGTGTCTGCCGTGATCTCGAGCAGGTCGAGCACGCCCTTGTCGATGACGAGCGCGAGGCTGTTCCCATGGCGCGTGAGCTTCTTGATCATCGCCGTCCTCTCCCCGATACCCGTATCCACAATGTACTACCACGAGCGTGTCGTGGCAAGGCAGCCGGGTAGCCCCATCGCGGGCTTCGTGCGCTGGTGTCACCGGTCGCGGGCGGCCGCGGCCGCCACGGCCTCGTTCGACGCCTCGGACTTCCGGAGCGCGGCGTCGATGCCGCGAACGAAGTAGCTGAGGCTGAAGTCGGCATTGATCTTCTCGTCGACGAACGAGGTCGAGCGGGTGACAGCAACGGTGGCGAACTGGTTCGATCCGGTCAACCCCCTGAAGATCACATAACCGGCGCACGCCCAGCCGCGGGGCGCTTCCCAGGCGAGCCGCGCCACGCGCACGTCCCGGTCGCCCCGCCGGACCAGGGCGGTCTCGACTGTGAGCCCCGTCGGGGGGGCGAGCTGTTCCCTGATGGCGGTGCCCTCAATTGCGATCCGCTGGACGTTTGAGGAACGCCCGTCGCGGTCGGCGGTGAAGGCCTCGGCCCGATAGGCGTAGCTCGTGCCAGGCTCTATTGCGCGATCGGTGAAGCCCGGCGGCGCGACCTCCTGGAGCAGGTCCCAATCGCCGTCGGGCTCCTCGCGGCGGTAGAGCCGGTAGCCGGTTGCCTTCGGAACGCCGGGTCCCCATTTGAGCTCCACGCCGTGGCGGAGCAAGGCGGGGGTCAGCAGCACCGGGGCATCGAGCGGCGGTCCGCCGGCGGGGGGACGCCGGCGCCTCAGTTCCTGAGTTGCCTCGAACGCGAGCGTTTCACCCTGGGCGAGTTGCTCGAGCAGGGGAAGGAAGGCGGGATCCTCGTAGCGCAGGTCGATGAGGTAGCGCAGCGCGTGGCGCAAGCGCTGCCCCTGCTGCGCGGTGCGAAGGAGCGTCAGACAGCGCGGCGCGAGGATGTCGGGCGGTGCCGCCATGGCGGTCAGGGCTTCCCACGCCCCGTCGCCGAGTCGCCCGGGATCATCGAGGAACGGCAAGAGTGCCGGGATGGCAGCGTGGGCTGCCGGACCGATCCGGCCGAGCGCGGCGATTGCCGGGAGCTGACTGCTTTCGCGCTTCCCGGACGGCACCGCGGCAAGGCGCGTCAGGGCCGGCACGGCGTCCGCCGCGACGGCCCCAAGCCGGCCGACGGCCTCGATCGCGGCGTACCTGAGCCGCTCCTGCTCCTGCCTGGCCTCCGTCCTTTGCCATCTTCTTGCCTTGGGGTCCTCGGCCAGTCCGCCGTGAGCTTCCAGAGCCGCGATCAACACGGGAACGAAGGGCCGTGCGGCCTCGCCGCAGGCGGCAAGGGCCTGCATCACGTGAACCTTCTCGGGAGTGTCGATCCGCGCGTACAGTCCCATGAGGAAGTCCGCATGGGGCGCAAGGGCCGGCCCCGCCATCTCCAGGCAGGCGAGGGCCTGCTGCCACTCGCTCGACGCATCCTGCCGCAGCACATCCAGGAAGACGTCCACGGCCTGGGGAGTGACCCGATCCAGCCGGCAGAGGAGCGCGGCGGCGCGTCGTACTGCGGTCGCGTCACCACGGAGGAGGGCCTCCAGCGCCGGAACCGCACCCTGGCCATGACCGAGAATGGCCTTCTCAAGCTCGGGCATTCCCTTCACGTCCTGCTCCTGGAGGAGGTTCACGAGCGGGGCGATGGCGTCGTCGTTGAACCACTCCATGCCCGCGCGCGCTGCTTCGGCCCCGACGCCGCGCCGCAAGGCGTCGATGTAGACGGGGATGAGGCTGGGGTCGCGCCGGCCGACGCTGGCCTGGGTCTTGAGATACTCGCCTGACAGAGGCTCGCTTGCGCCGGAACCACTTTCCAGGAGAGGCGGCAGGGCAGCGGCAGCCACTGAGCCGGCGTCGCGCAATGCGCCGAGCGCAAGACGCACGAGCGTTTCGTCGCTGGAACGAAGGACGCTCGTCGCTATGGTGACCTCCTGGGGGCCCCCGCGCCCGACAGTCAGCAGTGCGAGGGCCGCGCCCGTGCGCACGGCGGGGTCGTCTTCGCCAAGTCGCGAACGCAATCCGCGTTCGAGCACGTCGGTGACCAGGGCCTCCGCACGCCTGATCGAGAAGACGGCCAGCACGGCGGCGCGCGCTTCCCCATCTTCGTTGCGAAAGGCGTCCAGGAGCGCGGGGAGGTCTTCTTCGCTCATCCGCGCCAAGCTCGCAACGGCTGCATCCCGGACTTCCTTCTCGGGGTCGGCAAGGGCCTGGACCAGGGCGGACGTGGCGTGGCGAGGGGCGGGACGGATCTGGCCGAGTGCGCGGGCGGCGCTCGCACGGATCCACTTGTCGGCGTCAGCGAGGAGCAGAAGCCGGACCTCCTGGATCTCGCTGTCGCTCATCGCGGAGACTCCCTCCAAATGGTGGACCGCGGTGCGTTTGATCTTCGGGTCCTCGTCACGAGAGAGGACGAGCAGCGTCGAGACATCGACATCCTGCGCACGCCCGAGGTATTCAGTGGCCCATCCCCTGAGTGTCTCGTCATCGCCGTGCGCGAGCTCGAGGAGGCGGGTCACGGGCAGCGGCCGCATCGCACCGAGGATCCGGATTCCCTGGATTCGGCTCTGCTCGGCCTCCGCCGCCAACAACTGCTCCGCCACCGGCATTGCCGCTGCTCCCATGGCGCAGAGTGCGGCCAGGGCCGCGCCCCCCGAGTTGTCGAGACGTGCGACAAGTGCGGGGATCACTGGCGCGGCCTTGTCGCCGAGGACACTGAATACGCTGACTGCCCACGTCGTATTCCACCACCGTTCCCCGGCGATGCGGATCAGCACCGGGAGGGCGTCCGCCTCCATCTCCTGGAGGCGGATTTGCCTGGCTGCCCAGATCGAGTCTCCACCGCCGCGAGCGAGCAGCTCAAGGAGCAGCGGGCCTGGGTAGGGCTTCATGGCGTCGATGGCGGCCAGGGCAGCGGAGCGCAGGCTCGTGGAATAGGTATTTTGCCCCCGGATCGTTTCGAGAAGCGGACGCAGGGCGGGTGGGCCGATGGCGACCAGGGCGTCCTTCGCCGCAGCCGAGATCGCCGGATCGGCATCGCCCAGGAGCGAGATCAGGTCGTCCGCGGCGGGCGCGGCAGCCGGGCCGAGTCCGGTCAAGGCCAGCGCGCCCCTGCGCCGCGCCGCCGGATCCGGCGAGGCGAGCAGAGCGCGAAGCCCCGGCAAGGCGAGGGGGCCGATGCCGGTGGCGGCTTGGGCGCAGCGAAGGGCGAGCGCGTCTTGGCGGCCCTGCGCGCAGCGCTCCAACGCGGGCAGGGCTCTTGCGGCGCGCGGACCGATTCGGCCCAACGCCCCTGCGGCTTCCCAGCGGACGGCGGCACTGGGGTCCTCGAGAGACGTGTCGAGCGCCGCGACGACTTCGTCCGTCGCCTCAGCCGACCCGCTGATTGCGGCGATGGCACGGAGTCGCTCGGCTTCAGAGCCTGCCGTGAATGCCTCCGGCCTTGGGCCATGGCCGGCGCAGGCCGCGGTGACGAGCGCAACGGCGAGCGTGCCCAGCGATCGGCGGATACCAGCAGGGCGGCCGGCCCGAGGGGTGGCGCGCTCACATGGCGTCGCGCGTCCCTCCCGGGCCGACATGGTCCCGCCCCCTTACGTCCTGGCCGGAGCCGACTCCGCAGCCTTCGGCGCCGGCGGGCTCTTGCCCTTGTAGGGCTGCGAGAGGACCGCGACCGTCGCGGCGATCTCCTCCGCGGTCACGCCCTGGCGCAGCTCCTCCATCCGGCGCATGACCTCCTGCCAGCGCAGCCCCTCTGCGGCGCTCACCCACTCGAGCTGCAGGCGCTCCTTGCGGATGCCGAGGGCCTCCATGCGGCGCCAGACCTTCTCGACGCGCTTCTTCGTCCAGTGGTTGGCGTCGATGTAGTGGCAGTCGCCGAAGTGGCAGCCGGAGACGAGCACGACGGGGGCGCCGAGGCGAAACGCCCGCCAGATGAAGCTCTCGTCGACGCGGCCGGAGCACATGGTGCGGATCAGGCGCGCGTTCGGGGGGTATTGGAGGCGCGAGACCCCCGCGAAGTCGGCGCCGGCGTACGAGCACCAGTTGCAGGCGAAGGTCACGATCTTGTCCGCCGGGTCCTCCTCGAGGATCGCGTCGATCTGGCCGACGATCTGCCGGTCGGCGTAGTGGTTCATGTCGATCGCGCCGAAGGGGCACTCGGCCGAGCAGGTGCCGCAGCCGGCGCAGGCGGCCTCGATGACGGTGGCCTTCGTCTTGGCCTTCGCGTCGGCGCGGATCGCCTTGTAGGGACAGACCTTGGCGCAGATGCCGCAGGCGGTGCAGCGCGACTGGTCGACCTGCGCCGTGAGCGCCTCGATGCGCAGCTTGCCGTGCGACATCAGGCGGATCGAGCGCGCCGCGGCGGCGGAGGCCTGCGTCACGGCCTCCTTGATGTCTTTCGGCCCTTCCGCGCACCCGGCGAAGAAGACGCCGCGGGTCGCCGAGTCCACCGGCATCAGCTTGGAGTGCGCCTCCAGGAAGAAGCCATCGGAGGTCTTCTGGAGGGCGAGCATCTCCTGCAGGTGCTTGTTGTCCGCGCGCGGCAGGATGCCGACCGAGAGCACGACGAGGTCCGCGCCGTGTCGCTCCAAGGTCCCGGTCGTGGTGTTCTCGACGCTCAGCACGAGGGAGCCGGTGTCCGCGTCCTCCTCGATCAGGCCGGGCAGCCCCCGGAGGTAGCGCACGCCGGCCTCGCGGCTGCGCGTGTAGAGGTCCTCGAAGCCCTTGCCGAAGGAGCGGATGTCCAGGTAGAAGACCGTGACCTCCATGTCGGGGTAGTGCTCCTTGAGCATCAGCGTGTCCTTGATCGTCACCATGCAGCAGACGTTGCTGCAGTACGGCTTGCAGCCGGCGGCGCCGCTGGTGCTGCGCGAGCCGACGCACTGGACGAAGGCGACGCGCCGCGGCTTCTGGCGGTCGCCCGGCCGCACCACCTCGCCGAGCGTCGGGCCGCCGGCGTTGATCAGCCGCTCGAACTCCAGGCTGGTGACGACGTTCGGGAAGCGGCCGTAGCCGTACTCCTCGATCGCCGTCGGGTCGAAGACGTCCATGCCGGTGGCGACGACGATCGTGCCGACCTCGAACTCGTGGAGCTGCTCCTTCATGTCGAAGTCGATGCACTGCTTCTTGCAGGCCTTGATGCACTTGCCGCAGACCAGCGGGTCCTGCCCGAGGCAGACGGCCGGGTCCACGAGGTAGGCCGAGGGGACGGCCTGCGCGAACGGCGAGTAGATCGCCTTGCGCGTGGCCAGCCCGATCTCGAACTCGTTGGGCGTGATCTGGGGGCAGACCTTGGCGCAGTCGCCGCAGGCGGTGCACTCCTTCTCGCGGACAAACCGCGGCCGCTGGCGTACCCGCACCTTGAAGTTGCCGACGTAGCCGCCGATCTGCTCGATCTCGGAGAGCGTCAGGAGCTTGATTCGTGGATGCCGACCGGCATCCGTCATTTTAGGACCCAGGATTCATATCGAGCAGTCCATGGTCGGATACGTCTTGTCGAGCTGGGCCATGACGCCCCCGATGCTCGAAAGCTTCTCCACCAGGACCACCTCGTAGCCCGCGTCCGCCAGGTCGAGCGCCGCCTGGATGCCGGCGACGCCGCCGCCCACCACGAGCGAGCGCTTCGTGACGGGGACCTCCATCTCGTTGAGGGACTTCAGCGCGCTGGCGCGGCGCACGGCCATCTTCACCAGGTCGATCGCCTTGGCGGTCGCCGCCGGCCGGTCGTGGCTGTGGACCCAGCTCACCTGCTCGCGCAGGTTGGCCATCTCCATGAGATACGGGTTGAGGCCGGCGTCCGCGACCATGGCGCGGAAGGTCGGCTCGTGCAGCCGGGGCGAGCAGGAGGCGATGACGACGCGATTGAGGCCCCGCTTGCGGATCTCTTCCTTCATGCCGACCTGGCCGGGCTCGGAGCAGGAGTACGGCTGGTCGGTGGCGTAGGCGACGCCGGGGAGCTTCGCCGCCACGTCCGCGACGGCGCGCGTGTCGACCGCGGCAGCGATGTTGGCGCCGCACTGGCACACGAAGACGCCGATGCGCAGCTCTTCGCCGTCGGGGGCGCGAGCCGGTTCAGGTTCAGTCATGACGTTCCTCCTTCACGTGGCAAGGCGCGCTTCGGGGTCCTGTCGCTGCGCACCCCCGTCGGTGCTCGCTCCGCTGCGCGCCGCCGGGGGTCCCCCGCTTCGCGCCACCCCTCCGCTGTTCATGTGACACATACAGTTTCAAGGCGCAAGCGAACGCGCCAGCAGTTCCGCGACGTCGACGAGCTGAAGGTTATGGAGAGGGCCGGCGGGGAGGTCGGCCTGGGCGCAGCGCAGGTGGATGACGCACTTGGGGCAGGCGGTCGCCAGCGTGTCGGCGCCGGTCGCGGTGGCCTCGTCGAGCCGCGCGAGCTGGATCGCCTTGTTCGTCGCGCCGCAGCGCACCCAGGCCGAAGTGCCGCAGCAGAGGGCTTTCATGCCGCGGTGGCGCATCTCGACCAGTTCCAGGCCCGGAATGCGCGCGAGCAGGGCGCGCGGCGGATCGATGATGCCCGACATCCGCCCAAGGCGGCACGGGTCGTGGTAGGTGACGCGGCCGGGGAGCGGCTGCCACTCCAACGTGCGCGCCGCCGCCTCGCGCTCGAGCCAGGGGAGGAAGTGCTCGACGTCGAGCGAGAAGCCGGGGACGACGCTCCGGTAGTGGAAGGCGAGGACATGATAGCTCTCCGCGCACGTGGTGACGACGCGCTTGACGCCGGCGGCGTGCATGGCCTCGGCGTTGAAGCGCGCCAGCCGGGCGAAGCCCTCCGCATCCCCGGCGAAGAGCAGGTCGTGGCCGCTGGAGCGCTCCTGCTCGAGCAGGACGGGCACGACGCCGAGGCGGTTCATGACGCGCAGCGCGGCCGCGGGGGCGGCGGTCGCCGCGGCGCCGAGGTAGCCGAAGTACGCGTCGTAGTAGGGCGCCGATCCGGTGAAGAGCAGCGTCTCGCCGCTGCGCGCCCACTCGGCGTTGGCGGGAACCCAGCGCAGGCGCTCCTGCCGGCGCCGCGGGTCGGCGGTCAGGCGTTGGATGGTCTGGAGCGCGCCGCCGTGGCTGCACTCGCGCATGACGGCGTCGCCGGGGAGCAGGGCGCGAGCGTCGCGCACGAAGCCGGGGAAGTCGACGCCCTGCGGGCACGCCTCGCGGCAGGCGCCGCAGGTGAGGCAGTCCCAAAGGGCGGACTGGAGCGCGGGCCCGGGGTCCTCGAGCGCCCGCTGGCCGAGGCGGCGCGGGGAGTAGAGCGAGCCGCCAAGGTTCACCGGGCACACCGGCGTGCACTTGCCGCAGTCGTAGCAGCGGCGCAGGTTGCGCTTGCGCGCGAGGGCGGCGAGGTCGTGGCGCAGCGCGTCCATCGGGTCGGCGGGGCGGACGGTCGGCGCAGGCGCGTGGCTCACTGCGGGTCCTCCGGCGCCGGGGCGCGGTCGGCGGCGGTGTCCGCAGCCACCAACGCCGTGAAGCGCTCGATCTCCTCGGCGAGCCGCTCTCCCTCATGCGGGTGGAAGGCGCCGACGAGCAGGTGTCCCGCCGGGATGCCGAGGGTCGCCAGAATGGCGCGCAGCGCACCGAGGCGCGCCTGGAAGCGGCTGTGGTCGAGGCCGTGGCGGCAGAGGTCGTGGGGGCACGACAGGACGGCGACGCCGTCCGCGCCCTGGCGGAACGCCTCCAGCACGAGGTCCTCGCCGACGCGCCCGATGCAGGCGGTCATGACGCGCACGGCCTCGCCCTCGCCGCGCCGCCCGCGGCGGTAGAGGCTCTGGAACGCGTAGTGCGGCGCCCATTGGCAGGAGAAGACGACGATGCGTGGGGCGGGCGTGGCGGCCGCCGTCTTGCCCTTCAGCTTGCGCTTCGCCTCGGCCTTCACGATGGTCTTCGGCGCCGACTTCGAAGCCGCCATGGTCTTGCCGCCGGCGGACTTTCGAGCGCGGACCGCAGCCTTGGCCATGATCTATTCCCCCGCCAGCGCCGCCGCCAGCGCTTCGCGCAGCTGTGCGTGACCCGCGAACGCGGCATCCGGCGCCCCCACCGGGCAGACCGCCAGACAGCGCCCGCAGAGCGTGCACGCGGCCGGCTCGATGCGCGCCAGCGGGATCCCCGAGGGGCGCGGCTGCATCGCGATTGCCTCCTGCGGACAGTTCTTCGCGCAGGTCCCGCAGCCGCGGCAGAGCGCCTCGTCGATGGCGGCGGCTGTGATGGCCGCGCCCGGAAGGAGCAGGGGTGCGGGCCGGTCGCCTGGCGCCGGCGCGCCGACGGTGGCGACGGTGGCGACGGTGGCGACGGTGGCGACGGTGGCGACGAGCGCAGCGTTCTCCGCGGCCATCGCGCCGTCGGCCAGCGCCCGCGC
>DATDCY010000234.1 GCA_036524115.1 bacterium
GCGGCCCGCGCAACCACGGCGGCCACCACGAGCGCCGCGGCGGGGACGCGGGGCGCGGCCCCGCGGGCGCCTAGGTGGCGGGGACGGGGGCCCGCGGGTTCACCGCGGGCCCGCAGATCTTCGGCCGCACGCTGCTGGAAAGCGGCGCGCGCATCGTCACCGAGGAACTCCCGGGACGGCCCACCGTCTCGCTCGGCGTCTGGGTCGGCAGCGGCTCGCGCGCGGAGGCGCCCGGGCTCGAGGGCGGGGCGCACTTCATCGAGCACCTGCTCTTCAAGGGCACGAAGAAGCGCACCGCGGCCGCTCTCGCGAAGGAGATCGACGCCATCGGCGGCCACCTCGACGCCTTCACGAGCCGCGAGTACACGGCCTACTACCTCAACCTCCTCGTCGACCACGTCGAGCGGGGGATGGACATCCTCGCCGACATCCTCCTGCACTCGACCTTCCCGGCCGCCGAGGTCGAGCGGGAGCGCCGGGTCATCCTCGAGGAGATCCGCAGCGCCGACGACAACCCCGAGGACTGCGTCTACGAGCTGCTCGTGCAGGGCATGTGGCGCGGCAACGCCCTCGGGCGGCCGATCCTGGGGGGGCACGCCTCGGTCGGCGCGGTGACCCGGGCGCGCCTGCTCGAGTTCTTCGCCGGCCACTACCGCTCCGCCAACCTCGTGTTCGCCGGGGCCGGAGGGCTTGGCCACGCCCAGCTCGAGCGCCTCTGGCGCCGGCACTTCCCCTTCCCGAAGCGCTCGCACCGCCCGCCGCGGCAGACGGCGCCCCGGGTCCGGCCCGGCTTCTACGGCCGCCCGCGCGAGCTGGAGCAGGCCTACCTCGTCTGCGGCTGCGGCGGCCTCGAGCAGGACCACCCCGACCGCTACGCGCTCTACGTGCTCAACACGATCGTCGGCGGCAGCATGAGCTCCCGGCTCTTCCAGGAGGTGCGCGAGAAGCGCGGTCTCGCCTACTCGGTCTTCTCCTCGCACACCGCCTACCGCGACACCGGACTGTTCTCGATCAGCGTCGGCACGCGGCCGGACCAGGCGGCGCAGGTGGTGCGCATCGTCCGCCGGGAGCTCGCGCGCATCGCCGAGCGCGCCCCGGGGGCCAAGGAGGTGGCGCGCGCGCGCGATCACCTCAAGGGCAACCTCGTCCTTGGCCTCGAGTCGGGGGGGCACCGGATGATGAAGCTCGCCAAGCAGGAGATCTACTTCGGGCGCCAGTTCACGATCGCGGACACGCTCCGCCGCATCGACGCGGTGGAGCCGAAGCAGCTGCGGGAACTCGCCGCGCGTCTCTTCGAGCCTGCGCGCTGCGCCTGGTCGGCGGTCGGCCCGGCCGCGAGCGTGGAGAAGGCGGCGCGGGAGGTGGCGTGAGCGGCGCGGGCCCGGTCCGCGTCCTCGTGGCCGTGCAGCCCGAGGGCCGGGGGCTCGACCTGCCGCGCTACCAGAGCGAGCACGCCGCCGGGATGGACCTGCTCGCCGCGCTCGAGGCCGACCTGACGCTCGCGCCGGGCGAGCGGGCGCTGGTCTCCACCGGCATCGCGCTGGCGATCCCCGACGGCTACGAGGGCCAGGTGCGCCCCCGCAGCGGCCTGGCGGTCCGCGACGGGCTCACGCTGCTCAACGCGCCCGGGACGATCGACGCCGACTACCGCGGCACGGTGCGGCTGGTCGTCGTGAACCACGGCGCGGTGCCGGTCACGCTCCGCCGGGGCGAGCGGCTCGCGCAACTGGTGCTCGCCCGGGTGGAGCGCGCCGCGCTCGAGGCCGTGCCCGAGCTGCCGCCCACCGGGCGCGGGGGCGGGGGCTTCGGCTCGACGGGCCGCTGATCAGGATCCGCACGTACGCGCGGGTTGCTTTCGCGCCCCCGGTTGGCCTATGCTCGCGCCGATGCGCACCCCGAAACCCGGAGGCCGCCGATGAGAGCCCCTGCCGTGACCACGCTGCTGCTTCTCGCCTCCCTCGCGCTGCCCCCGGGGGAAGCCCCGGCGGCGGACGGCACCCTGAGCGCCGGCGCGTACATCGCCTCGTCGGGCCAGCTGCGGACCGGCGCCCCGGTCCCCGGCTTCCACGCGCGCGACATCTACGGCACGGTGGTCTGCTTCGAGGACCTCGTGCGCTCCGGGCGCAAGCCGCTCATCGCGTTCTGGTCCATGTACTGCCAGGCCTGTGTCCAGAAGTTCGACGCGATGATCGCCGTCCAGAAGAAGTACGGCGACCAGGGCGTGACGGTGATCTCGGTGAACACGGACGGCGAGTACAGGCGCGGCGAGCAGACAATCCGCGACTTCATCGCCGACTACGAGCGCCAGCACGACGTCAAGATCAACTTCCCCGTCCTCTACGACGAGCGCAACTGGCTGCCGCAGGCGATGGGCATCGAGTTCCTGCCGACGATCATCACGGTGGACCCGCAGTCGCGGGTGCTGGAGTACTATCAGAAGTTCACCGAGGTCGACGAGGCGGAGATCATCCGCGGCATCGGCGGGCTGGCCGAGCGCATGCTGGCGTCGTACGCCGAGGCGGGCCCCGCGGCCCGGCCCGCGACGCTCAACTGCCCCCAGAAGCACTGAGGGCGGCAGCGGGCGGCAGCCCCGTCTCGCGCCCCGGGCCGTGAAGATCCACGTCCTCGCCAGCGGCAGCAAGGGCAACTGCGCCCTGATCGAGGCCCGCGGCGTCCGGCTGCTGGTCGACGCGGGCCTGAGCGGCGCCGAGATCGAGCGGCGGCTCGCGGCGCTCGGCGTCGACGCCGGGGACCTCGCGGCGGTCCTCATCACCCACGAGCACGCGGACCACGTGCGCGGGGCCGGCATCCTCGCGCGCCGCCACCGCCTCCCCGTGTACCTGACGCGCGGGACGCACGCGGCCGAGCGGCGCCACCTCGGCGAGCTGCCGTTCGTCGAGCACGTCGAGCCGGGCCGCGAGTTCGAGATCCGCAGCGTCGGCGTGCGCCCCTTCTCCACGCCGCACACGCGCCAGGGCGGCGGCTTCGCGGACCCGGTGGCCTACTGCTTCTTCGCCGGCGGGGCGAAGGCCGGCTACGCAACCGACCTCGGGCACCCCACGGGCCTGATGGCGCAGCACCTGGCCGGGTGCCGGCTGCTCGTGCTGGAGTTCAACCACGACCCCGGGATGCTCGCGGACGGCCCCTACCCGTGGCCGGTCAAGCAGTGGATCCGCGGCCAGGGCGGGCATCTCTCGAACGAGCAGGCGGCGCGGCTGCTCGAGCGGGTGCTGCACGAGGGGCTCGAGGGGCTGGTGCTCGCGCATCTCTCGGAGACGAACAACACGCCGGAGCTGGCGCACGCCGCCGCCCGCGAGGCGCTCGTGCGCTGCCGGCTCCACGAGCGGGTCGAGCTGCGCATAGCCTGCCCGGACGCGACGGTGACGATCGCGCTGCGGCGCTGACGGGCCGGGCGCGGGCCGCTCGATCCTAGCGCTCCCTGCGCCGTGCCCAGGCCGGGCCCCGTCCCGGGGGCGCCTGTTCACTTCCGTCTCGCCCTGAGCCCCTCAGTCCGCGCGAGCCTTCACCGGCCGCTCGACTGTCAATGCGCCGGCCACACTCGGCCGCCACAGCAAGCGGCCGGCGCATTATGACCGTTCACAGGCGCCCCCGGGCCGGAGCCCTGAGACAAGGCTCGGACGGTCACGAGCGGGGACGGGGCGCTGTCGGGCGCGCGCATTGTGGAGCGCGAGGGAACCGCAGCGGCCGGACCGGAGCGGCCCCGTCAGGGGCGAAACCTGTTGTCTGAGCCCCGAAGGGGCGAGTTACAGGTTTCGAGTGGAGGGCCGGACAGGCTGCGGTCGAGCGCGCAACTCGGCGCACGCCCGACAGCGCCCCGTCCCCGCGGGCACGCGCACAAGTGGCGAGACGGAAGTGGACAGGCGCCCCCGGGCTGTGGCCGGCTTTGACCCGCAGGGGATGAGCCCCACCCGGGCATCTGGCAATCCGGCCCGAATCCCGCTAGAGTACGCACACCGCATTCCTGCAAGGAGGACTGAAGCATGATTCCACGCTACAGCCGGCCCCGGATGGCTGCCGTCTGGGAGACCGGGAACCGCTACGCCGCCTGGCTCGAGGTCGAGCTGGCCGCCGCCGAGGCGATGGCCCGCCGCGGCTGGATCCCGAAGAAGGTCCCGGTCGTCTGCCGCCGCAAGGCTCGCATCGACGTCGCGCGCATCCTCGAGATCGAGAAGAAGGTCAAGCACGACGTCATCGCCTTCCTCACCGGCGTCGGCGAGACCGTCGGCCCGGAGGCGCGCTTCCTGCACTACGGCCTGACCTCCTACGACGTTGTCGACACCGCGCTCGGCATGCTGCTGGCGCAGTCGTGCGACCTGCTGCTCGAGGGCGTCGACGCGCTGCTCGCGGCGCTCAAGCGGCAGGCGAGGCGCTACAAGAACACCGCGATGGCGGGCCGCACGCACGGCATGCACGCCGAGCCGATCACCTTCGGCCTCAAGCTGCTCGGCTGGTACGAGGAGACGCGGCGCAACCGCGAGCGCCTCGCGCGGGCACGGGAGAGCGTCGCGGTCGGCAAGATCTCCGGTGCCGTGGGCACCTACGCCCACCTCGACCCGGCGATCGAGCGCGAGGTCTGCCGCAAGCTCGGCCTGACGCCGGACCCGATCTCCACCCAGGTCGTCCAGCGCGACCGGCACGCCGACTACTTGCTGGCGCTGGCGCAGCTGGCGACCTCGCTCGAGAAGTTCGCGCTCGAGATCCGCCACCTGCAGCGCACCGAGGTCGGGGAGGTCGAGGAGCCGTTCACCGCGGGGCAGAAGGGCTCCTCGGCGATGCCGCACAAGAAGAACCCGATCATCTCCGAGCAAATCTGCGGCCTGGCGCGCGTGATGCGCGGCTATGCGCTCGCCACGCTCGAGAACAACCCGCTCTGGCACGAGCGCGACATCTCCAACTCCTCCGTCGAGCGCATCGTCCTGCCGGACGCCTCGATCCTCATGGACTACCTCCTCGACCGGATGACCTACCTGGTGGCGGACTTCGTCGTGCACCCCGACGCCATGCGCCGCAACCTCGGGCTCACCGGGGGGCGGATGCATTCCGAGACCGTGATGCTCGCGTTGACGCGCACCGGCCTGCGCCGCGAGCAGGCCTACGAGATCGTGCAGCGCTGCGCCATGGAGGGCATGCGCTCCGGAAGGCCGCTGCGCGAGCTGCTCTGCGCCGACACGGAGGTTGCCCGCCGCCTCGCCCCGGACGAACTCGACGCGGCTTTCAACCCGAAGCACGCGTTGCGCTGGACGGACGCCATCTTCCGCCGGGTCCTGTCCCCGCCCCGCGGTCGCCACCGCCGGCAGGGCCGCGGGTAGGCCCTCGTTGCAGGGACGGTCGTGAAGCGCATCCTGCTCATCGAGGACGGCCGCCCCTTCTGGCCGCGCATCCGCGACCTGCTGCGCAAGGTCAACGCCGTCGTCGAGGAGCTGGGCCCGGGGGAGACCTTCGCCGAAAGGGGCGGAACGGCGCCGGACCTGCTGATCGTCGGCGACGCCGGACGGGCGGCGGGACGCACCGGCCGCTGGCGCGGTCCGCTGCTGGTGCTGGAGAAGGGACGCGACCCCGACGACGTCACGCCGCGCGACGGGGCGGCGCAGCAGGTGACCGCCTCGAGCAGCGTGGGCGAGCGGACGTTCCTCGCGCTGACCTCGCGGCTCCTCGGGGTCTCGGAGCGGCGGCTCTTCCGGGCCGTGATCGGGGTCAAGCGCGCGCGGCAGGCGCACGTGCACATGGGCGCCTCGCGCGAGTTCAGCCTCACCGGGCTGTCGTTCACGGCGCCGGCGGAGCTCGCGGTCGGCGAGCGGATCGTGGTCTCGTTCTACGTCCCGGGCGCCGGCCAGCGCGTCGCCCTCGAGGCCGAGGTGGCGCGCGCCTTCCCGGACCCGGAGGACGGCTCGACCTGCTACGGCGCGCGCTTCGCCGGGCTCTCGCCGGCCGAGGAGGACGTGCTCCGGCGCTTCGTCTGGGCCGAGCGCTAGGGCGGCCGCCGGCTTTGACTCCCGTCGCCCGCCGCGTCTAGAATCCGGGGACACCGGCGCGTAGGTGGCGCGCAAGGAGCGGAGGCGACGATGGTCAAGAAGCACGCGCAGAAGTCGTACGACAAACTCCCGAAGGACACCCCCGCCTTCTTCTGCGCCAACTGCGGCGCGGTCTCGCTCGACCCGGAGCGGATCTGCAAGGTGCAGGGGCGGGGAACAAAGCGCGACTGGTGCGGCATCCCGGACCACAACCCGCCGCGCCACTGCCAGAACCGGGTGAACAACCTGCGGTGGGTCTGCGGCAAGTGCAACAAGGTGTCGGTGAACCCGGAGCTGCTCTGCGAGCCGCGGGAGATGCCGAAGCCCTGAAGGGGCGGAGGTGCGGGCGCGATGACCGAGAAGTGGGGCCGGCGCAAGGGCGACCGCTTCCTGCCGCCGCCGGCCGGGAGCGGCGGCCCCTTCCTGCAGGACGACTTCACCCACGGCGACACCTGGCGGCTCTTTCGCATCATGGCGGAGTTCGTCGAGGGTTTCGAGGCGCTCGCCGAGTGCAACCCGGCGGTGTCGATCTTCGGCTCCGCGCGCGTCACGCCCGAGGACGAGGACTACCGCAAGGCGGAGGCCATCGCGCGGCAGCTCGCCCGCGAGGGGTTCGCGGTGATCACCGGCGGCGGGCCGGGCGTGATGGAGGCGGCGAACAAGGGCGCGGCCGAGGCCGGCGGGCGCTCGGTGGGCCTGAACATCGAGCTGCCGATGGAGCAGTCGCCGAACACCTTCTCGAACGTCCGGGTGAGCTTCCGCTACTTCTTCGTGCGCAAGATGATGTTCGTGAAGTACGCCTCCGGCTTCGTGATCCTCCCCGGGGGGTTCGGCACGCTGGACGAGCTCTTCGAGGCGATCACGCTCATCCAGACCGAGAAGATCCGTCCGTTCCCCGTCGTGCTCGTCGGGCGCGATTACTGGAGCGGGCTCATGGCCTGGATCAGCGGCGTGATGATGCAGGACCAGAAGATCTCCGAGAAGGACCTGGCCATCCTCAAGGTGGTCGACACCGCGGACGAGGCGGTCACGGTCATCAACGAGTTCTACTCGGAGGGTGTCCCGCGCTAGACGCACATCCGCGCGTGCGCGCGGATCAGACGAGCAGACGTGTCATCGCGCCTTTCTTCGCGTGGTCGGATCGTGGACCGCGGTGGGGTTGCGTCGGCCCCGCGATTTCGTATACTTTGCCCCCGAGAGCTATGCATCTGCTTTCAGTATCGTCCGGTGCCGATGCGCCGGCGCGGCGGAGGACGCTGCGTCCGGCGGCGTTGGCGTCACTGGTCGCCGCGGGCCTCGCGCTCGCCGGCTTGGCGTTCCCGGCGTCGACCAGCACCGCCGGCAAGCCGCTGACGGTCGCCGCGCTTCCCCCCGCCCCGCCCCGTTGGGACGAGCTCGAGGGGTTCCTCGCCGGAGTGCGGGGGGGCTTCCGGGGTGCGATCTCCTACTACGTCGAGGACCTGCAGACCGGCCGTGCGATCGCCTGGAACGAGCACCAGCCCCTGCCCGCGGGGAGCATCATCAAGCTGCCGATCGCCGTCACGGTGTTCGAGCAGGGCCTTGCCGGAAAGGTCCGTCTCGATGACGAGGTGGTGCTCAAGGCGACGGACAAGGCCGCGGGCAGCGGGGTGCTCAAGCGCGCCCGCGCCGGCACGCGGCTGACCGTCGGCGGCCTGGTCGAGCTGATGATCCAGCGCAGCGACAACACCGCGACCAACATGCTCACCGACCTGCTCGGGCTCGACGAGATCAACGCCTCCTGCCGCCGGCAGGGCCTGTCGTCGACCTGCATGCCGCGCTACATCATGGACCTCGAGGCGCGCGACAACCGGATCGAGAACCTCACGACCGCGGCCGACATGGCGCGGCTGCTCAAGGGGCTCTACGGCGGCCGGGTGCTCGACGAGGTCTCCAGCGCGCGGCTCATCGAGATCCTCAAGGGGCAGCAGGTGCGCGACCGGCTGCCGCGCTACCTGCCCAAGGGCGTGGTCATCGCCCACAAGACGGGGCTGATGAAGGACGCCTGCCACGACGTCGGCATCATCTACGGGCGCAACCACGCCTACGTGGTCGCGGTGCTCACCTCGGAGTTCTCCTCCTTCGGGCAGGCCAAGCAGGCCATCGGCCAGATCGGCCGCGCCGTGTACCAGTACGACGGCGGCGAGAAGCTGACGAAGCCGCCGGCGCCGCGCGGCCGCAGGAAGCCGCCGGTGAAGGCGCGCTTCGGCCGCTCCCAGCACGGCGGCTGAGGGCGCCCCGCCGCGCCCCGCGCGCCGCCGCGCGGGGCCCCGCTGCTAGCAGAGCCTGGCGAGCGCGGCCCCGACCCGCTCGATCCCCGCGGCGATCCGCTCGCGCGAGAGCGCGAACGAGAAGCGCAGGTGCGCGTCCGAGCCGAACGCGGCGCCCGGGACGATGGCGACCTTCGCCTCCGAGAGCAGGTAGTCCGAAAGGGCCACGGAGCCGTCGATCGCCCGCCCGTCCGCGCGCCGGCCGAAGTACCCCGAGAAGTTGGCGAAGGCGTAGAAGGCGCCCTGCGGCTCGGGGAGCGTGACGCCGGGGATGGCGCGCAGCAGCCGCGCGATGAGCTCCTTGCGCGCGGAGAACTCGGCCACCCACTCGCGGAGCGTCTCCTTCGGGCCGCGCAGCGCCGCGACCGCACCCTTCTGCGCAAACGACGTCGCGTTGCTCGTGCTGTGGTCCTGCACGGTCGTCATCGCCGCGATCACGTCCTTCTCGCCGGCCGCGTACCCGAGGCGCCAGCCCGTCATCGAGTAGGACTTGGAGAAGCCGTTGACCACGAGGGTGCGCTTCTTGATCTCCGGCCCGAGCGCGGCGATCGAGACGTGGCGGAAGCCGTCGTAGGTCAGCGGCTCGTAGATCTCGTCCGAGACCACGAAGAGGTCGCGCTCGAGCGCGAGCGCCGCGAGCGCCTCCAGCTCGGCGCGCGCCAGGCCGCACCCGGTCGGGTTGGACGGCGAGTTGACGATGAGCGCCTTCGTGCGCGGCGTGATCAGCGCCCGCACCGCTTCGGCGCGCAGGCGGAAGCCGTCCTGCTCGCTCGAGGGCACGAAGACCGGCGTGCCGCCGGCGAGGCGCACCATCTCGGGGTACGAGACCCAGAACGGCGAGGGGACGAGCACCTCGTCGCCCGGGTCGAGCGAGGCCTGGAAGAAGTTGAACAGCGAGTGCTTCGCGCCGCAGGAGACGAGCACCTGGGCCGGGGCGTACTCGAGGCCGTTGTCCTCGCGCAGCTTGCGGCAGATCTCCTCGCGCAGCTCCGGGATGCCGGCGGTCGGCGTGTACTTCGTGAAGCCCGCCTCCAGCGCCTGGATCGCCGCCTGCTTGATCGGCTGCGGGGTGTCGAAGTCCGGCTCGCCGGCGCCGAAGCCGACGATGTCCACGCCCTGGGCCTTGAGCGCGTTGGCCTTGGCGGTCAGCGCGAGGGTGGCCGAGGGGACGATGGCCGAGAGGCGGCTCGTGAGCTTCATGGCGCGGCTCCTTTCCTGGTCTGTTTCGCGGGCGCGTGGGCCGGGGCCGACGGCCCGTAGCGCTGCCGCAGCCGGCGCTCGACGCCCGGGGGGACGAGGTCGGCGACGGGCCCGCCGTAGCTGGCGATCTCCTTGACGAGGCTCGAGCTGAGGTAGATGTAGCGCAGGCTCGGGGCGAGGAAGATCGTCTCGACCTCCGGGCGCATCTTGCGGTTGGTGAGCGCGATCTGCAGCTCGTACTCGAAGTCCGACACCGCGCGCAGACCGCGCAGGATCGTGCGGCAGTCGTGCCGGGTCGCGAAGTCGATCAGCAGTTCGTCGAAGAGCAGGATCTCGACGCGCTCGACCTCCGCGAGCGCCTCGCGCGCCATCGCCAGGCGCTCGCGCGCGCTGAAGATCGGGCTCTTGCCCGGGTTGCGCGCGATGGCGACCACGAGGCGGTCGAAGCGGACGGCGCCGCGGCGGACGAGGTCGATGTGGCCGTTGGTGATCGGGTCGAAGGTCCCGGGGTAGATCGCCGCGTGCGTCATGCGCCGTCCTCCTCGCGTTCGAGGGTCGTGAGCACCGTGTCGCCGAAGCGCCGCTCGTCCGCCAGCCGCCACCCCGGGGCGGCCGGGAGCGCCGCGCCGCGCCGGTGCTGGACGTAGAGGCGGCACCGGGGCGGGATGATAGCACGCAGCCCGGGGGCGCGCACGCAGGCCGCGGCCGTCTCCGTGTCGTAGGGCGGGTCGAGGAAGGCGAGATCGAAGCGCTCGCCGCGGCGCGCCAGCTCGTCGGGAGCGAGCGCCGCATCACGGCGCAGCAGCGTGGCGCGCTCGAGCGCCCCGAGCGTCTCGAGGTTGCGGCGGATCACGGCGAGCGACGCGGGGTGGATCTCGACGAAGGTCGCGTGCGCCGCGCCGCGGCTGAGCGCCTCGATGCCGACGGCGCCGCTGCCGGCGGCCAGGTCCAGGAAGCGGGCGCCGGTTATCGCCGGCCCGACGATGTTGAAGAGCGCCTCGCGCAGCATCGCCGGGCTCGGCCGCACCGCGCGGCCGGGGACGGTGCGGAGGGCGCGCCCGCGCCACTGCCCGGCCGTGATGCGCAGGCTCATGCCGGACCGCGCTCCGGCGTGCCGGGCGCACCGGAGCGGCCGCTCACCGCCCGCCGGCCAGCCGGTCCAGCAGCGCGCGCAGCGGCGCGCTCCAGCGCCAGATCCGCGAGCTCGTGACATTCTCGAGGTGCGCCGCCGCGGGCTCGAGCCGGCAGACCTCGCGCCGCAGTGCGCCGGCCGTCTCCTCGAGCTCCCGGACGCGCTGGCGCTCCTCGTCGGTGCGCGCGGGAAACGAGGCCGAGAGCACCTCGGCCGCGGTGCGCAGCGCCTCGCGCGCCAGCGGCGAGCCGTGCCAGAGGGAGAGCAACGCGCGCACCTCGTCGGGCTGCTCGGCGCCGACGAAGAGCACGCCGAGGCCGCTGGAGTGGTGGAACTCGATCGACGGCCAGCGCCCGCGCAGCTCGGCCCAGAGCTGGTGGACGCCGAAGTTGCGCTCGTGCACGGCGATGTCGTGGAAGAGGCAGATGCCGTGCGGCGAGAGCGCGGAGTGCCAGCGGTTGAAGTCGTTGGCCACCGCCTCGAGCGTGTGATAGCCGTCGATGTGCAGCAGGTCCACGCTGCCGTCGGCCACGTCCGTGCGAGCCGTGTCGAAGTCGGCGCGGACCAGGCGCGCGAACGGCCACTCGCGGGCGGCCAGTGCGCACAGGCCCTCGTAGACCGCCTCGCTGTCGCGCTTGCCCAGGTGGGGGTCGCCGAGCCAGGTGTCGACGCCGATGACCTCGGCGGCGACGTCGTGGCGCACGCAGGCGTCGCAGAAGGCGATGAAGCTGCCGCCGACGTGCACGCCCAGCTCCACGATGCGCGCGGGGCGCGCGAGGGCCACGAGCGCGTTGGCGAACCCGAGGTGGCCGTTCCACGCGCTGGCGACGACGCGCCGCGGCGGCTGGTCCATCCAGAAGAGGACCCGGCGCAGCAGCGCCCGGTCGACTGCGGCGGCCGACGGGGCCGGCGGCGCCAGCGCGCTCATGCGCCCGCGCCGGCCCTGCCGCCGACCGTCAGCTCGGGGATGCGCAGCGTCGGCTGGGCGTCGGAGACCGGCACCCCCTGGCCGTCCTTGCCGCAGGTCCCGAGGGCGAAGCCGAGGTCCGTGCCGACGCGGTCGATCGCCAGCAGCACCGCCGGGCCGTTGCCGACGAGCGTCGCGCCGCGGACCGGGTGCGCGATCTCGCCGCCTTCGATCCGGTAGCCCTCGGTCACCTCGAAGACGAAGTCCCCGTTGACCGTGTTGACCTGCCCGCCGCCCATCTTCTTGACCAGCAGGCCGCTCCCGACGTCGGCGAGGATCCGCGCCGGGTCGTCCGCGCCGGGGAGGATCATCGTGTTCGACATGCGCGGGATCGGGCGCTGATGGTACGACTGCCGCCGGCCGTGGCCGTTGCTTGCGCGCCGGTCCTTCGCCGCGGTCAGCCGGTCGTAGAGGAAGGCGCGCAGCACGCCGCGGTCCACCAGCAGCGTGCGCGCGGCGGGGACGCCCTCGTCGTCCACCGCGTAGCTGCCGCGGGCGCCCGGGTACGTCGGATCGTCCACCACGGAGACCAGCGGGCTGGCGATGCGCTCGCCAAGCTTGCCGGTGTACACGGAGAAGCCCTCCTGCGCGAGGTCGGCCTCGAGTCCGTGACCGACCGCCTCGTGGATCATCGTGCCGCCGGCCTCGGCGGCGAGGACCACCGGCATGCGGCCGCCCGGCGCCGGCCGCGCCCCGAGCATCTGCAGCGCCCGACGAGCGGCGGCCAGCGCGATGCGCTCGAGCGTGTCGGCGGGGAAGGCGCCCAGCGCGGCGGCGCCGCCCGCCGTCTCGTAGCCGGTCTGGATCGTCGTGCCGTCGGCGGCGACCACCTGCGCCATCCAGATCGCGGCCACGCGCCGGTCGTGCGCCTCCTCGCCGAGCGAGTTGGCGATGCGCACCTGCTGGCGGCGCTCGCGGCCCACGAGGATCACCTGGCGGATCGCCGGGTCGAGCGCGCGCACGAGACGGTCCACGCGCCGGACCTCGGCCGCGATCTGCGCGGGAACGGGAGCCGCGGCGGCGCGGCGCGCCGGCCCCGCGCCTTCCCGCGGGCCGCGAGCACCGGCGCCAGCTCCGCGGCCAGCGCCCGCGCGGCGGCGGGCCCGCGCCGCTGCGAGCAGGCGTAGTACGTCTGCTCCCCGGTCAGCACGCGCAGGCCCTGGCCGGCCTCGTCGGCGGCAAGGACCTTCTCGACCCGGCCGTCCTCCAGGTGCACGAGCAGCGACGAGGCGCGCTCGTCGAACAGCTCGGCGAAGTCGGCCCCGCGCCGCACGAGGCCGGCGAGCACGCGGCCGGTCGTCACGGCGCCTCCCCGACGGGGGCGGTCGCGAGCCCCTCGCGCGCCAGGGCGGCGCGCAGCCGCTCGAACTCGGCCTCGGCGCCCGGCGAGACGAAGACCTCGACGACGCCGGCCGCCGCGTCCAGGGTGCGCAGCATGGCGAGGTCGTCGTAGCCTTCGATGAGGGCGTGCAGGTCGACGATCCGGCCCGGCTCGAGGCGGAGCACGACGCGCGTGGCGTCGGCGGGCACGGCCGCGGCGGTGCTCATGGCGATTGCCTCCCGATGGGTGCTGCCGTCAATCGTAGGGTGGCGGCGGGTTGAAGTCAACGCGACGGCGAAGGTAGACTCCCCGCGCATGGTCAAGCTGCTGCTCGTCGGCACCGGGGGCTTTCTCGGCTCCGTGCTGCGCTACGTGGCCGGCGGGGCCGTCCAGGCGGCGACGCGCTACGGGCACTTCCCCTGGGGCACGCTCGCCGTCAACGCCGCCGGCTGCCTGCTCATCGGCCTGCTCGGCGGCGCCGCCGAGACGCGCCACGTCCTGACGCAGGAGCAGCGGCTGTTCCTGATCACCGGGTTCCTCGGCGGGTTCACGACCTTCTCGGCGTACGGGTTCGAGACGTACTTCCTCATCCGGGTCGGCGAGCCGTGGCTGGCCGCTGCCAACGCGCTCGGGCAGGTCGCGCTCGGGCTCGCCGCCGTCTGGGCCGGCCACGCGCTGGCGGGCCTGCTGCCGCGCTAGGGACGTGGACGCGGCCGGGCTGTCGCGGGTCCTGCACGCCGTCGCCCTCGGCGCGTACGCCGTCGCCTTCGCCGGCGCGCTGCT
>DATDCY010000235.1 GCA_036524115.1 bacterium
GGCGCCAGCGTGCCGTCGGCGGCGAAGTCGCGGCCCTGCGCGAGCGGGCGCCCGTCGAGCGCGGTCACCTGCGCGGGGAAGCGCTGGCCGGCGTGCTCGAGCGTCACCTGGGCGTCCCACCAGGCGGCGCAGCGGAAGGCCATCCGCTCGCGCTCGCGCTCGACGAGCAGGCGCGTCGTCACGCTCTGCACCCGCCCGGCCGAGAGGCGCGGGGCGATCTTGCGCCAGAGCACGGGGCTGACCTCGTAGCCGTAGAGGCGGTCGAGGATGCGCCGCGCCTCCTGGGCGTCCACGAGGTGCTCGTCGACCTCGCGGCAGTTCTCCACCGCCTCGCGGATCGCCTCCTTCGTGATCTCGTGGAAGACCATCCGCTTCACGGGCACCTTCGGGGCGAGCAGCTCCAGCAGGTGCCAGGAGATCGACTCGCCCTCGCGGTCCTCGTCGGTCGCGAGGTAGAGGGCGGCGGCCTCCTTGAGGCGCTCCTTGAGCAGCTTGATCTGCTTCCTGCGGTCCGCCGGCACGACGTACAGCGGCGCGTAGCCGTTGTCCACGTCCACGCCGAGGCGCGCCCAGCTCTGGCCCTTGACCTTCGCCGGGATCTCCGCGGCGGTCGAGGGCAGGTCGCGCACGTGGCCGTAGGAGGCGAGCACCGCGAAGTCCTTGCCGAGGAACTTCTCGAGGGTCTTCGCCTTGGCCGGCGACTCGACGATCACGAGGTTCTTCGCCATTATCAGCTGTCTGCTAATGAAGGTGGCGGGGGCGGGGGCGGCCCGCCTCCGGGTCGTCGGCCGCCGAGCCGTCGCGGCCGGCCGCCTCCAGGACGTGGCGCGAGATCTCGCGGATCTCCTCCTCGCCGATCTCGTCCTCGCAGAGCGCGAGCGCCCGCTCGAGGATCTCCTCGCGGGCGGCCGCGTCGATGACGCCGCCCTGCTCGAGTCGCAGCAGCAGCCCGAACGCGCCGGGCGAGACGCACACGAGCTCCTCGGCGGAGCGGGAGCGCAGGCCGCTCGAGGTGACCGGGGCCTGCCCGGGGGCGGCCGCAGGCCCGGGCTGCAGCCCGGCGAAGAAGCGCTCGACCCACGCGAGCGCGAGCGCGACGTCGGCGGGCTCGTAGCCGTCCGCGACCAGCTCCTCGACCAGCGGCGACGGGTCCAGGCGCAGGTGCCGCTCGGCGAGCAGCCGCCCGGTGAGCGTGTGCAGGAGGCCGAGCCAGGTGTCAGGCATTGTCGCCCCCCCGCCCTCAGGCCCGCGCGAAGATCTTGCCGGGAAGCTGCTGGACGAGGCCCCGCAGCTCCAGTCCCGTGAGCAGCGCGGCCGCGGCCTGGGCCGGCCCCGCGAAGTCGCGGATGATGTCGTCGATCGGGCGCGGCGCCGCGCCGATGATCTCGAGCAGCCGCCGCTCCTGCTCGCCGAGGATCGGGCCCGCGTCGCGCGCGCCGGCGGCTGCCGACGCGGCCGCGCGCGGCGCGAGGTCGGGGTACGTCTCGAGCACGTCGGCCGCGCTGCCGGCGAGCGCCGCCCCCTGCCGGATCAGGCGGTTGGGGCCCGCGCTCAGCGGCGAGGTGACGGGGCCGGGGACGGCGAAGACGTCGCGCCCCTGCTCGAGGGCCATGTCGGCGGTGACGAGCGCGCCGCTGCGGTCGCAGGCCTCGACGACCACCACGCCGCGGGCCAGGCCGCTGATCGCGCGGTTGCGCAGCGGGAAGTGCCAGGCTTCGGGCTCGGAGCCGAAGGGGAATTCCGAGACGAGCGCGCCGCGCCCGGCGACCTCGTCGGCCAGCCGGGCGTGCTCCCGGGG
>DATDCY010000236.1 GCA_036524115.1 bacterium
GAGACCGAGCCGCTCGTCGACGGGCTCTTCTCCGACGCGGCCTGGCTCAGCGCGGAGCGGTTCACCTTCGACGTCGAGGGCGCCTCCGGAAAGCTGGAGGTGTCGGCGTGGGCGCTCTGGTCGCCGGAGCGGGTCTGGATCATGCTGCGCTGGCCGGACCGGACGCCCGACAACGAGCAGCACCCCTGGGTCTGGTCGAGGGAGACGAAGGCCTACGCCGCCGGCCGCGAGGTCGAGGACGCGCTGGCGCTGGCCTTCTCGCGCGAGGGGCGGCTCGGCGAGTGCATGCTCGCGGGCCGCGAGGCGGTGGCCGACGTCTGGACCTGGCGCGCCGGTCGCACCAACCCTTCGGGCTACGCAGAGGACGCCACGCTCACCGTGAGGGCGCGCTCCTTCCCCGGCGCGAAGTCCCAGCGGGCCCGCTCCGGCGCCGTGATGTGGTTCAAGGAGGACCCCGACGCGGGGACGGGGCCGTGGGAGGCGCGGCCCGCCGGCGCCTTCGCGGGCGACCGGCTCCCGAGCGTCGTCAGCCGCACTCCCACCGGCAGCGCGGGAGACGTCACGGCCAAGGGCGCGTGGCGGGACGGGCACTGGCTCGTCGAGTTCAGCCGCCGGCTCTCGACCGGCGACCCGGCCGACGTCGTCCTGATCCCGGGGCGGGAGGCGTACCTCTCCGTCGCGGTGTTCAGCGCGCGCGAGGGCGCCGACCACAGCACCTCGAAGGAGATCACGCTCCGGCTCCAGTAGCCGGCGGCGGCAGGCGCGTGGCGGACGGCGGGACGGGCGACCCGGTCAGACGGCCCCATCCGGTGCCGACGGTGGACCTCATCGTCCGCGTCGGCCCCGGGATCGTGCTCGTGCGCCGCCGGTTCCCCCCCCTGGGCTGGGCGCTGCCCGGCGGGTTCGTCGACGCGGGCGAGTCGCTCGAGGAGGCGGCCGTGCGCGAGGCGCTCGAGGAGACGGGCCTCGCCGTGCGGCTCGGGCGCCAGTTCCACACCTACTCCGACCCGTCGCGCGACCCGCGGCGCCACACGCTGAGCACGGTCTTCCTGGCGGACGCCGACGGCGAGCCGCGCGGCGGCGACGATGCCGCCGAGGCCCGCGTCTTCCCCGTCGGAGAGCTGCCGCCCCTCGTCTTCGACCATGCGCAGATCATCGCCGACTACCTCGCCGGCCGCTACTGAGCCGGCGGCGCCGGGCCCGGCCCCGGACGCGCCCTTCACCGCCCTCGACTTCGAGACGGCGGACTACGGCGCCGACAGCGCCTGCGCGCTCGCGCTCGTGCGCGTCGAGGGGGTGCGGATCGTCTCGCGCGACCTGTTCATGATCCGCCCGCCGCGCTCGCGCTTCGCGTTCACCCACATCCACGGCATCACGTGGGACCACGTGCGCCGCGAGCCGACGTTCGCCGAGCTCTGGCCGGAGATCGAGGCGAAGCTGGCGGGGGCGGCCTTCCTCGCGGCGCACAACGCCCCCTTCGACCGCGGGGTGCTCGCCGCCTGCTGCGCGCTCGCCGGCCACGCCCCGCCGTCGCTGGACTTCCTCTGCACGGTGCGCCTGGCGCGGCGCGCGTGGCGGCTCCCCCGCGCCAACCTGCCGGCGGTCTGCGCCCACCTCGGCATCGAGCTGAACCACCACGATCCGGCCTCGGACGCGGAGGCCTGCGCGAGGATCGCCATCGCGGCGCGCACGGAGGGGATTGCGCTCGGTCTGCCGTCGCCGCCGCGGCGGAAGCCGTCCCGCTGATTGTTCGCGGCGAACGAAGGTCTCGAGAGAACCGGGGTCGGTATCGTGGCCACGGGCATCAGCTGCCCGAGTCGAGAGGGAGCGGATTTTCGTGTCCTGACAAGGCAGCCCGGATGGGCGCGCGGAGGCGTACTGGTGTACGCCGCACAAGCAGCCCTCCGGGCAACGCCGTCAGGGCGCGAAAAGCCCTCTCTATCGACCCGGGCGCCTAGTAACGGATTTCGACGAGGGCGGAGTCGCGGAGCTGCTTGAGCCAGCCGCCGAACCGCTCGCGGCTCTTGCGCTCGATGAGCTTCACCTCGATGCTCGAGCGCATTTCCGCGAGCGTCGGCTCATAGGCGGGCGTCTTCTCGGCGACCTGGACGAGGTGGAACCCGGCCGGGCCGCGGACGGGGTCGCTGACGCCGCCGACGGGGAGCGCGAAGGCCGTCGCCTCCAGGGCGGGGAAGAGCTCCCCGCGGGCGATCTCCCCCGAGATCGGGTCGACGCCGGGGGCGGCCCCGGGGTTCTCGGCGCGCACCAGGTCGGCGAAGTCGGCGCCGGCGGCGACCCTGGCGCGCAGCGCGGCGGCCTTTGCCGCGGCCGCCTCGACCTCCGCCGGCGTGGGGTCGGCGGGGAGCGGCACCAGCAGGTGGCGCACCCGGATCTTCTCGGGCCGGCGCCACTCCTGGAGGTGCTCCGTGAAGTAGGCCTCCACCTCCGCGTCCGAGGCCGTGGTGCGCGCGCCGATCTCCTGGCGCACGACTTTCTGGAGCCGGATCTGGCTCTGGATCTCCCGGCGGTAGTCCTCGCGGCTCAACCCCCGCTCCCGCAGCAGGCGGTCGAGCAACTCCTCCGACCAGGAGTTCTCCCGCCGGATGGCCTCGATCGCGGCGTCGACCTCCTGCGGCGAGACCTGGATACCAAGCTCGCGCGCGCGTTGCCCCTGCAGCCTCTCGAGGACGAGCTGCTCGAGCAGCGGTCGCAGCAGCTCCCGCCGCGCCTGCTCCTGCCCGGCGGGCGGCACCGAGCGCAGCCGCTCCTCGAGCTGGGGCTGGCCGGCCTTTTCCAGCTCGAAGATGGTGACGATCTCGCCGTTGACCACCGCGGCGATGCCGTCGACCACCACGGCGCCCGCGGGGGCCGCGAGCAGGGCGGTGACGGCGAGCGCCGCGAAGGACGGGAGCAGGGACCGCATGCGCATGGGAGACCCTGTATACGCCATGTGGCCGCGCGAAAGCAAGACGGGCGCCGGCACGGCCGCTACCCGGGCACGACGGCGCGGTTGTAGCGGATGACCGCCTTGCGGCGGGCCTCGGCCAGCCAGGCGCGGAAGGCCGCCTCGCGTTTCTCCGCGAGCAGCGCCAGCCGTGCCGCGTCCCGCTCCTCGGCGCCGCCGCGCGCCCGCGCCGGGCGCCGGTCCGTCACCAGGAAGAGGTGGAAGCCGTACGGGGTCTCGACGACGTCGCTGAGCTGCCCGCGGGGCAGCGTGAAGGCGACCTCGTCGAACTCCGGCGGCATCTGCCCGCGCGCGAACCAGCCGAGGTCACCGCCCTGTGCGGCGTCCGGACTGAGCGAGACCTGCCGGGCCACATCGGCGAAGGCCGCGCCCGCGAGGATGCGCCGGCGCGCCTGGAGCGCCGCGTCACGGTCGCGGACGAGGATCTGGGAGGCGCGTACCTCCTCGGGAAGCGCGGTGTCCCCCTGGCGGTGGGCGAGCCGGTCGGCGATCTCGACATCCCCCACGCTCACCGCGGCGGCGAGTTGCTCCTGGAGCCGGCGCACGGTGACGTCGCGCTCGGCGGCGCGGCGCCAGGCGTCGCGGTCCGTGCCCGCCCGCGTGAGCGCCTCGTCGAACTCCGCGGGCGCCATCCCCTTCTGCGCGGCCGCCAGCGCGCGCTCGATCTCCGCGGCGTCCGGGCGGATGCCCCGCCGGGCGGCCTCGGCGAGCATCAGCTCGCGGTCGATCAGCCGCTCGAGCGCGGCGCGCCGGATGCGCGGCAGCTCCTGCCCGAGCGCCGGCGAGCCGGGACCGAAGCCCCCGGTGAGCGCGCGGACCGCGGCCTCGAGCTCGGCCATCGGAATGGCCGTGCCGTCGACCACCGCGGCGGTGTCGGACGGGACGCGGCAGCCGGTCGCAACGGCCAGAACGGTGAGCGCGGCGGCCAGGACCCGCGCCAACCGGCGCGCGCCGCTCACGCCGCCCCCTCGCGGCGCGGGGCCAGGGCGCCCAGCAGCTCGAGCGCCTCCGCGAGGCGACCCTCGGCATCCGGTGCGCGCCAGCGCACGAGGATCCGGCCGCCGCCGCCCGGGCGCGCTC
>DATDCY010000237.1 GCA_036524115.1 bacterium
AGCCCCCGGGACCGGCGGCGCGGCCGGCAGCGCCGCCGCGCGGCGGCGCACGGGCGAGCGGCTCGCCGCCCTGTTCGTGGTGGGCGTCGCGCTGCTGAACTTCCCGCTGCTGTCGGTCATCCGCGGCCGCAGCCCGGTCGCCGGGCTGCCGGCGGCGTTCGTCTACCTCTTCGTCGTCTGGGCCCTGCTCGCCCTCGCCACGGCGCTCGTGCTGCGTCGCCGGGGGGCCGAGCCGCGGGACGGCGGCGACGAGCCGCGAGCAAGGCGGCCCTGACGTGCTCCAGCACTGGTTCATCCTCCTGGTGTCCTTCGGGTACCTCGGCCTGCTCTTCGCCGTGGCCTACTACGGCGACAAGCGCGCGGACACCGGCCGCTCGATCATCAGCAACCCGTACATCTACACCTTCTCGATCGCGGTCTACTGCACGGGCTGGACGTTCTACGGCAGCGTGGGGCGGGCCGCGGCCGAGGGGGTGAGCTTCCTGCCGATCTACCTGGGGCCGACGCTCGCGGCGATCCTCTGGTGGCTGATCCTGCGCAAGATCATCCGCCTGAGCAAGACCTACCACATCACGAGCATCGCGGACTTCATCGCGTCGCGCTACGGCAAGAGCTCGGTGATCGGCGGGCTGGTGACGCTGATCGCGGTCGTCGGGATCATGCCCTACATCGCGCTGCAGCTCAAGGCGATCTCGGCGAGCTTCAACGTCCTGTTCCACGACCGCACCCTCGCGGCCGGGGAGGTCAGCCTCGGGCACGACACGGCGCTGTACGTCGCGCTGATCCTCGCGCTCTTCTCGATCCTCTTCGGGACGCGGCACATCGACGTCACCGAGCGCCACGAGGGCATGGTCGCGGCGATCGCCTTCGAGTCGATCGTCAAGCTCCTGGCGCTCACGGCGGTGGGGGTCTTCGTCACGTGGGGCCTCTTCGGCGGCCCCGCCGACCTGTTCCGGCGGGCCGCCACGCTGCCGGCGGCGGCGCGCCTGCTGGACATCGGCTGGCGTCCCGGGCAGTACGCCTCGTGGGCCGCCCTGACCTTCATCTCCATGACCGCGATCATGTTCCTGCCGCGGCAGTTCCAGGTGCTGGTCGTCGAGAACGTGAACGAGGACCACGTGCGGACCGCCGCCTGGCTCTTCCCGCTCTACCTGCTCGCGATCAACCTCTTCGTGCTGCCGATCGCCGTCGCGGGGCTGCTCACGCTCGGCGGCGGCGCGGCGGACGCGGACATGTTCGTGCTCTCGCTCACCGTCGGGGGCGGCAAGTGGCCGCTGGCGCTCTTCGCCTTCATCGGCGGGCTCTCGGCCGCCACCGGCATGGTGATCGTCGAGACCATCTCGCTCTCGACGATGATCTGCAACGACCTGCTCATGCCCGTGCTGCTGCGGCTCAAGGTGCTGCGCCCCGGGCGCATGGGCGCGACGCTGCTGGCGATCCGCCGCGGCGGCATCGTCCTCGTGCTGCTCCTCGGCTACCTGTACTTCCGGCTCATCGGGGAGTCGTACGCGCTCGTCTCGATCGGCCTCGTCTCCTTCGTCGCGGCCGCCCAGTTCGCGCCGGCGATCCTGCTGGGCATCTACTGGAAGGGGGCCAGCCGCCGCGGCGCGTTCGCCGGCCTGCTGGGAGGCTTCGCCGTCTGGACCTACACGCTGCTGCTGCCCTCGCTGGCGGGGTCCGGCTGGCTCCCCCAGTCCCTCGTGGAGCCCGGACCCTTCGGCCTCGCCGCCCTCGGGCCCTATCACCTCTTCGGCCTCACGGGCTTCGACCCGATCACGCACGGCGTCTTCTGGAGCCTGCTCTGCAACATCGGGCTGCTCGTCGGGGTCTCGCTCTTCGGCCAGCAGGGCGGGCTCGAGCAGTTGCAGGCCGCGATGTTCGTGGACGTCTACCGCACCCGCGCCGCCGCCGGCGGCGAGACGCGGCTCTGGCAGGGCACGACGCGCGTCAGCGATCTCAAGGAGCTGGTCGCGCGCATGGTCGGCAAGGAGCGGGCCGAGCAGGTCTTCCAGGCCTACGGCGCGCAGCATCGCGTCGAGCTGCAGGACGAGATGCTGGCGAGCGAGAGCCTGGTGGCGTTTGCGGAGCGCGAGCTGGCGCGCACCGTCGGCGCGGCGTCGGCGCGGGCCATGATCTCCTCGATCATCGAGGGGGAGGCGCTGAGCATCGAGGGGCTGATGAAGATCCTCGACGAGACCAGCCAGGTCATCGAGTACAGCCACCGGCTGGAGGAGAAGTCCCTCGAGCTCGAGGCGGCCACGCGGGAGCTCCAGCACACCAACGAGCGGCTCAAGGAGCTCGACCGCATGAAGGACGAGTTCGTCTCCACCGTCAGCCACGAGCTGCGCACGCCGCTGTCCTCGATCCGCGCCTTCTCCGAGATCCTCGAGGACGAGCCGGACATGGACCCGCAGCAGCGCCAGCAGCTCTCGCGGATCGTCGTGCAGGAGAGCGAGCGGCTCAGCCGCCTGGTCGACCAGATCCTGGACTTCACGAAGATCGAGTCCGGCGCCTACCAGTGGGCCCACGAGCGCGTGGACCTCGTCGCCGTCGTGGACGAGGCGCTCTCGGCCACCGGCCAGCTCGCGCGCAACCGCGCCATCGAGGTCACGCGGGAGGTGGCCGCGGGGTCCCTGACGATCACCGGCGACCGCGACCGGCTCGTGCAGGTCGTGATCAACCTGCTCTCGAACGCGATCAAGTACTGCGAGCCGGGAACGGGGCGGGTGCGGCTGCGTCTTGCGGGCACGGACGCGCAGGTCAGGCTGGAGGTCGCGGACAACGGACCGGGGATCTCGCCCGAGCAGCAGGAGCGCATCTTCGAGAAGTTCCACCAGATACGCGACACCGCGCGGGGCAAGCCCCAGGGCTCCGGGCTCGGCCTGGCGATCTGCAAGACGATCGTGGAGAACCACGGCGGCCGCATCTGGGTCGAGAGCGCCCCCGGCGCCGGCTCGACCTTCATCGTCACGCTTCCGACGGGGGCGGGGCACCGGCCGGAGGACGCACACTCATGAACGGCCGGCAGCCTCGGACGCCCCCGAGCGCCTCGAGCTTCTCGAAGGCGGAGATCGAGCAGGCGTACCGCGACCTCGATCTGCACCAGGCGGCCAACGTCATCGTCTACGGCCACTCGGTCAATCGCCGGGACATCCGGGACTTCGCGCTCCGGGGCGTCGACTTCAGCCGCGTCCGCAACATCCTCGACCTCGGGTGCGGCTTCGGCTTCTCGACGCTGGGCTTCCGCGGGAAGCTCAAGCCGGGCACGACCATCGTCGGCCTCGACGTGCAGGAGGCCTACCAGCAGCCGTTCCTCCAGGCCTGCGCCTCGGTCGGGGCCATCGGGGAGTTCCACGCCTCGGACGTCGCGGAGCTGGCGACGTACCCCGCCGGCGCCTTCGACCTGGTCTTCTCCTGCTACTCGCTCTACTTCTTCCCGCAGGCGGTGCCGGACATCGCGCGCGTGCTGACGGGGCACGGCACGTTCGTGGCCGTGACCCACAGCCAGGAGACCCTGGCCGAGCTGATCCGTCACATCCCGCCCACGCTCGAATCGCTCGGAATCAAGGTCCCCGAGCTCCTGGGGATCCAGAAGCTGCTGCGCACCTTCTCGAGCGAGAGCGGCGAGGAGCTGCTGCGGCCCGGCTTCGCGTCGGTGGAGCGGCGGATCTTCCCGAACCGGCTGCGGTTCGCGCCGGAGGAGACGCGCCACATCGAAGTCTATCTCGCGATGAAGAAGCACCTCCTGCTCAAGGAGGTCTACGACGCCAGCCCCGACAGCGTGGGGGCGGCGCTGAACCAGGTCATGGCGGCGGTGGCCGCCGAGGCCGCGGCGCGCGGCGGGATCGAGTTCAAGAAGGACGACGCCGTCTTCCTCTGCCGCGGGCCGCGCGTGGCGGCGCGGGAACGGGGGGTCGGCGACGGGCCGCGCCACTGCGCCGTGTGCGGCAGCGCGCTCGAAGAGCGCAAGATCGAAGGGCGGATGCGACTGCTGTGCGCGGCCTGCGGCACGATCGCGTACGAGAACCCGCTGCCCGTCGCGGCCGCCGTGGTGACGAACGAGCGCGGCGAGGTGCTGCTGGTGCGCCGCGGGCGCCACCCGCTCAAGGGGATGTGGTGCCTGCCCTGCGGCTTCGCGGAGAAGGAGGAGCAGATCGAGGAGGCGGCGCTCCGGGAGCTGCGGGAGGAGACGCACCTGCGCGGGCGGATCGTGCGCCTGCTCGACGCCGTGACCGCGCGGAACTACTTCTACGGCAACCTGGTGATGATCACCTTCGAGGTCGGCGGCGTGACCGGCGCGCCGGCGCCGGGCGACGACGCGGCGGAGGTGCGCTTCTTCCCTCCGGACGCCATCCCGCCGCTGGCCTTCCCCTGCCAGGAGCGGGCGATCCGGCGGCGGGCGACCGACCCCTGCGCGCCGGGCGACATCCTGTAGGCGGGGATCGGCCGGCGGCCCGCCGGCGCCGCGATCCGCACCGGGTCAGTCCAGCTGCGCGAGCACGCGCTCCGCGATGACCCCGCCGATCGCCAGCGAGGCCGTCGCGGCGGGAGACGGCGCGTTGACGACGTGGAGGATGCCCTTCGCCTCATCGAAGCGGAAATCCTCGACGAGCTTCCCGTCCGGCGCCATCGCCTGGGCGCGCACGCCCGCGCCGCCCGTCTCGAGGTCCTGCTCGCGCACCTCGGGCACCAGCCTCTGGAGCGAGCGGCAGAACTCGCGCTTCGAGCGCGAGCGGCGCAGCTCGTACCAGGACGTGCGCGGGTAGGCGGCGAGGAACCGCCAGAGGCCGGGAAAGAACGCGGCCTCGAGCGCGTCGCGCAGCTCGAAGGCGCCGCGGCGGTAGCCCTCGCGCGCCAGGGCGAGGACGGCGTTCGGTCCCGCCTCCACCCCGCCGCGGATCAGCCGCGTGAAGTGCACGCCGAGGAAGGGGAACTTCGGGTCGGGCACCGGGTAGATCAGGTTGCGCACGAGGTGCCGCCGGTCCTCCCGCAGCTTGAAGTACTCGCCGCGGAAGGGGACGATCCTCGCCGAGGGCTTCAGCCCGGATGCGCGGACCAGCCGGTCGGCGTGCAGTCCGCCGCAGGTCACGACGAAGCGCGCGGAGAGGTCGCCCGCGGTGGTCGAGGCGGTCCAGCCGCGGCTCTCCGGCACGAGGCGCAGGCAGCGCGCGGACAGCCGCACCTCGCCGCCGCGCGCGCGGATCAGCCCGCCGAGCGCGTGCGCGACCGCGGGGTAGTCGACGATCCCCTCCTGCGGCACGAGGATCGCCGCCAGGCCCGCCGCGTGCGGCTCGATCTCGCGGAGCTGCTCCGGCCCGACCCGGCGCAGGCCGATCAGGCCGTTGGCGGCGCCGCGCTCCCAGAGCGCCTCGAGGCGCGGCAGCTCCGCCGGCGCGGTGGCGACCACGACCTTGCCGCAGGTCTCGTGCGGGACGCCGTGCTCGCGGCAGAAGGCCAGCATCCGGCGCAGCCCTTCGACGCAGAGGCGCGCCTTGGCCGAGCCGGGGCGGTAGTAGAGGCCCGCGTGCAGGACGCCGCTGTTGTTGCCGGTCTGGTGCGCGCCCAGGCGCGGCTCCTTTTCCAGCAGCGCCAGCCGCAGGCCGGGGCGCGCCTCCAGCAGCCGGTGGGCGGTGGCCAGCCCCACGATCCCGCCGCCGACGACGATGACGTCCAGGCTCACAGTCGCGTTCTCCCAGCCATGCCGCGCGATCTTCCGTCGTCGTCGCCGGCGAAGTCAACAGCGGTTCCCTTCGCCGCGCCCATCGCCTATACTCCCGGGTCGATCCGCCGGGGGCTTTCCGTGGGCACGACTGCAGCACCCTCCCGCCGGCACGCGGGGGGAGGAAGGAGATCTTCGCCATGCCGCGCAGGGACGACATCCGCAAGGCCATGATCATCGGCTCGGGCCCGATCGTCATCGGGCAGGCGTGCGAGTTCGACTACTCCGGGACCCAGGCGTGCAAGGCGTTGCGGGGGCTCGGCTACGAGATCGTGCTGGTGAACTCGAACCCGGCCACGATCATGACCGACCCCGGGATGGCGGACCGCACGTACATCGAGCCGCTGACCGCCGCGTACATGGAGCAGATCATCGCCCGGGAGCGCCCCGACGCGCTGCTGCCGAACCTCGGCGGCCAGACGGGCCTCAACCTCTCCTCGGAGCTCGCGCGCACCGGCGTGCTCGGCAGGCACGGCGTGCAGATCATCGGCGTGCAGGCCGACGCGATCGAGCGCGGCGAGGACCGCATCGAGTTCAAGAAGACGATGGAGCGCCTCGGCATCGAGATGCCCCGCAGCGCCCCCGCCTACAGCGTGCAGGAGGCCGAGCAGGTCGCCGCCGACCTCGGCTTTCCCGTCGTCGTCCGCCCCGCCTACACCATGGGCGGCACCGGCGGCGGCCACTGCTACAACGTCGAGGAGCTGCGCGTCGTCGCCGCCCGCGGCATCGCCGCGAGCCTCGTCGGGCAGATCCTCATCGAGGAGTCGGTGGTCGGCTGGGAGGAGCTCGAGCTGGAGGTCGTGCGCGACGCCAAGAACCAGATGATCACCGTGTGCTTCATCGAGAACGTCGACGCGATGGGCGTGCACACCGGCGACTCCTACTGCACCGCGCCGATGCTGACCATCGCACCGGAGCTGCAGGCGCGCCTGCAGAAGCACTCCTACGACATCGTCGAGGCGATCGGCGTGATCGGCGGCACGAACATCCAGTTCGCGCACGACCCGCGCACGGGCCGCGTCGTGATCATCGAGATCAACCCGCGCACCTCGCGCTCCTCGGCGCTCGCCTCCAAGGCGACGGGCTTCCCGATCGCGCTGGTCTCCGCGAAGCTCGCCGGCGGGCTCACCCTCGACGAGTTGCCCTACTGGCGCGGCGGCACGCTCGAGCGCTACGCGCCCTGGGGCGAGTACGTCGTCGTCAAGTTCGCGCGCTGGGCCTTCGAGAAGTTCCCCGACGCGGCCGATCGCCTCGGCACGCAGATGCGCGCGGTCGGCGAGGTCATGAGCATCGGCAAGAACTACAAGGAGGCGCTCCAGAAGTCGATCCGCTCGCTCGAGCAGGGGCGCTACGGCCTCGGGTTCGCCAAGGACTTCCACGCGAAGCCGCTCGAGGAGCTGATGGACCTGCTCGCCGAGCCGACGAGCGAGCGCCAGTTCATCCTCTACGAGGCGCTGCGCAAGGGCGCCGACCTCGACGAGCTCTTCCGGCGCACGCACATTAAGCGCTTCTTCCTCGAGCAGATGCGCGAGCTGGTGCAGCTCGAGGAGCAGGTCCTCGCGCACCGCGGGCGCGCCCTCCCCGACGAGCTGCTGGTGCGCGCGAAGAAGGACGGCTTCGCCGACCGCTACCTCGCGAAGCTGCTGGCGGTGCCCGAGCGCGAGGTGCGCGAGCGCCGGCTGGCGCTTGGCGTGCGGCACGCCTACCAGGCGCTGCCGGTCAGCGGCGTCGAGAACGCGGCCTACTACTACTCCAGCTACAACGCCCCCGACGAGGTCCCGGTGAGCGCGCGACGCAAGGTCATGGTGCTCGGCGGCGGCCCCAACCGCATCGGCCAGGGGATCGAGTTCGACTACTGCTGCGTGCACGCGGCGTTCGCGCTGCGCGAGGCCGGCCTCGAGACGATCATGGTCAACTGCAACCCGGAGACCGTCTCGACCGACTACGACACCTCGGACAAGCTCTACTTCGAGCCGCTCACCGTCGAGGACGTGCTGGCGATCCACGAGAAGGAGCGGCCCGAGGGGGCGATCGTCCAGTTCGGCGGGCAGACGCCGCTGAACATCGCGGCCGAGCTGGCTGCCGCCGGCGTGAAGATCCTCGGCACGACCCCGGAGGCCATCGACCTGGCCGAGGACCGCGACCGCTTCCGCGCGATGATGGAGAAGCTGGGCATCCCGATGCCCGAGTCCGGCATGGCG
The DNA here is from genome assembly GCA_036524115.1 of bacterium. Taxonomy (NCBI): domain Bacteria; species bacterium. Next base: position 7,921 of record DATDCY010000237.1, read on the forward strand.
ACGACGGTCGCCGAGGCCCTCGCGGTGGCCGCGCGCATCGGCTACCCGCTGATGGTGCGCCCCTCGTACGTGCTGGGCGGGCGCGGCATGGAGGTCGTGCACGACGAGGGGATGCTGCGCCACTACATGGAGCAGGCGCGCGGGGTGACGCCCGAGCGGCCGATCCTCATCGACCGCTTCCTCTCGGACGCGATCGAGGCGGAGGCCGACGCGATCGCCGACGGCACCGACGCCTTCGTCCCGGCGGTCATGGAGCACATCGAGCGCGCCGGCATCCACTCCGGCGACTCGGCCTGCGTGATCCCGCCCGTGAGCATCCCGCCGAAGCACCTGGCGACCATCGAGGACTACACGCGCCGCATCGCGGTCGCCCTCAAGGTCGTCGGGCTGATGAACATGCAGTACGCGATCGAGCGCGACGTGGTCTACGTGCTCGAGGCCAACCCGCGCGCCTCGCGCACGGTGCCGCTGGTCTCGAAGGTCTGCAACATCCCGATGGCGAAGCTCGCGACGCGGGTCATGCTCGGCGCGAAGCTCGCCGACCTCGGCCTGCGCCGGCGCCCGGTGCCGCACTTCGGCGTGAAGGAGTCGGTCTTCCCGTTCGCGATGTTCCCCGAGGTCGACCCCGTGCTGGGCCCGGAGATGCGCTCGACCGGCGAGGTCCTCGGCCTGGCGCAGAGCTTCGGCATGGCTTTCGCGAAGTCGCAGGAGGCGGCGGGGCAGCGGCTGCCGGTGGAGGGGACGGTGCTGATCACCGTCGCCGACGCCGAGAAGGAGCAGTCGGTCGCGGTGGCGCGCCGCTTCGCGGAGCTGGGCTTCCGCATCCTCGCCACCGGCGGGACGCAGGCCTTCCTCGCCGGCAAGGGCATCGCGTGCGAGCGCGTCGCCAAGCTCCACGAGGCGCGCCCGGACATCGTCGACGCCATCAAGAACGGCGAGGTCCAGATCGTGATCAACACCCCGAGCGGCCGCCGCGGCAAGCGCGAGGACGCCTACATCCGCCAGAGCGCGATCAAATACCGCATCCCGTATGTGACCACGATCGCCGGGGCGCTGGCGGCCGTGGAGGGGATCGCCGCCGTGCGGGCGCAGCCGCCGACGGTCGTCTCGCTGCAGGAGTACCACGCGGGCATCGGCTAGCGTCGCGTCCCCTCTCCCCTCAGCGGTCCTGCATCTGCTCGTCCGGCCGCCGCGGCGGGACGTACGGCGGCCGCCAGCCGCCGCCGGGCTGCTCCGGCGCGTACCCGCCGCCGTCGAACGGGCGCGGGCGCGGTCGCTCCTCGGGGAAGTCGTAGTAGACGATGACCGCGTCGCGGACCTCGTACATGCCGCGGTCGTAGCGGAAGCGGACCTCCTGCACCGGGTTGCTGCGGCGCTGGCCCATGCCCGTGCCGGCGCGCTGCTGCGCCTCGGCGGCCGGCGCCGACGGGGCGGCGGACCTCTCCATCGCGCCGCGCCCGTCCGACTCGGGGCCGCCGCGCCACCCGCCCGTCCGGCGCGGGCGGCTGATCACGACCGGGTTGTCGTCGTAGTAGTCGTCGAGTGCGCGCTGCGACCAGAAGTAGGCCACCCCGATCACGCCGCAGTTCACCGAGAGATCGCGCCCCCAGGCATCGCTGCGCCACGAGGCGTAGGAGCCCTCCCGCGACGTGAAGACGAAGCGCCGCGCCTCCTGGTCCGACACCTGCCAGCCGTCGATGTCGACGAAGGAGAAGGGCTCGATGATCCACTTGCTCCCCCCCGCGGGCGAGCCGGGGTCGCCGCTGATGCTGTTGAGGCCGTCGATGCTCAGGTTCGCGGCGACGGGCACCGGCAGCGGGTTGTGGATGCGCACGCGGTACTCCTCGCCGGGGAACGCCGTGACGAAGGGGCGCCCCCAGCGGCTGCCCTCGGACTTGGCGCCGCCGCGGTCGGAGATCACCTCGACGGCGAAGGTGAAGGCGTAGGGACGGCTCTCGTGCCACTGGCGGTCCCCGTCCACGATCCGGGTCCGAGCCTGCACGGTGACGGTCTTGTCCGCCGCCCGCGCCGGGAGGGCGAGGCAGAGGAGGGCGAGAGCCAGAATCGTGCACTGCTTTGTCCGTTCCATGGTGCGCTCCTTTCTTGAGGCCGCGTCCGGGACGGCCGTCCCGCCCCTCGCCGATGAAGAGCGCCGCCGGCGGGAAAATGTTCCCGCCCGGGGTATACTCACGCGCCGGGAAGGCATTTCTTCGGAAGGAGGCAGGTTTCGTGGCTGAGGGAGGCATCGCCGGTCCGCGCGCCGGAATCCCGTCGCCGGAGTTCGTCGACGGCGTCTACCGCACCGCGGCCCGCGAAGGCGGCTGGTTCGCGCGGACGTTCCCCGGCCTGCGCTTCTATTCGCTGGCGGGCCCCATCGTCTGGCGGGCCAGCCGGCTTGCGCGGCGCGGGCTGTACGGCGATGCCGAGTGGTCCGGCAGCAGCCTCGCCATCCTCCGCGCCCTCGAGGCCGCCGGGGTGCGGCTGGAGATCGCCGGCGCCGACCACTTCCGGACGCTGGACGGCCCCTGCGTCTTCGTCGGCAACCACATGAGCACGCTCGAGACCTTCGTGCTGCCGTGCCTCATCTGCCCCTCCCGGCGCGTGACCTTCATCGTGAAGCGGGAGCTGACGCGCTACCCCGTCTTCGGCCACGTGATGCGCGCGCGCGACCCGGTGACCGTCGGCCGCGCGAACGCGCGCGAGGACCTCAAGGCGGTGCTCGAGGGCGGCGCGGAGCGGCTGCGCGCCGGGATCTCGATCATCGTCTTCCCGCAGACCACGCGCACGCCGGTCTTCGAGCCCGCCGCCTTCAACACGATCGGCGTCAAGCTGGCGAAGCGGGCGCAGGTGCCGCTCGTGCCCGTCGCGCTGAGGACGGACGCCTGGGGCAACGGGCCGATCGTCAAGGACATCGGCCGGATCGACCCGGGCAAGCAGGTGCGGATCGAGTTCGGCGCGCCGCTCGCGGTGCAGGGTGCCGGCGGGGCCGAGCACCAGCAGGTGGTGGACTTCATCCGCGAGCGCCTGCGCGCGTGGGGCGGGACCATCGCGGACGACCCCGCCTCCGGCCCATGAGCGCGATCGACGGGCCGCTCCTTCGCACGCTGCGGCTGCGGCTGCCGGCGCCGACGGCCGCGGACCATGCCGGGGACCTCGACCGCGTGCTGCGGGGACTGGCCGCCGCGGGTTTCCCCGACGTGCAGGTGCCGCTGCCCGTCGCCGCGGCGCTGCCGGAGACGCTGCGGTCCGCGGGCTTTGCCGTGGACGCGACGCTCGCGGTCGTCCCGGCACCGACGCTGCTGCGCGTGGCGCGGGCCGGCGAGGGCGGGCCGACCCTCGGGCTCGCCGTGGACCTCGGCTCGACGAACATCGTCGCCGCGCTGGTTGACCTCGACTCCGGCGAGACGCTCGGCGAGCGCTCGGCCCTCAATCCCCAGGTGGGGCAGGGCGAGGACATCCTCGCGCGCACGCATTTCTGCCGCCAGCCCGGGGGCATCGCGCGACTGCAGGGACTTGCGGCAGGCGCGATCGCGTCCCTGGCGCGGGAGCTGGCGCGGGCCGCGGGCGCGGAGCCGGCGCAGATCCGCTGCGTCTCGGTGGCGGGAAACACGACGATGGCGCATTTCCTCCTCGGCCTGGACCCCGCGAACCTCTGCCGTGCCCCGTACGTGCCGGTCGCCAACCGCTTCCCGGTGGCGCGCGCAGCCGAGCTGGGGCTCGGTGTCGACCCGCTGGCCCCGGTGCTGGTGCTCCCGAACGTCGGCAGCTACGTCGGCGGGGACGCGCTCGCCGGGGCTCTGGTCGCGGGCATGCACGAGCGCGAGCGCGTCTCGCTGCTCGTGGACATCGGCACGAACGCGGAGATCATCGTCGGCAACCGCGAGTTCCTGCTCGTCGGCGCGGGCTCCGCCGGGCCGGGCCTGGAGGGCGGCGTCGTCCGCGACGGCATGCGCGCGGCGCCCGGTGCGATCGAGCGCGTGGCGATCGACCGCGGCTCGTTGCTGCCCTCGTATCACGTGATCGGCGGCGGGCGCCCGTCGGGCATGTGCGGCTCGGGCCTGATCGACCTGGTGGCGGAGCTGTTCCTCGCCGGCATCGTCGACTCGCGCGGGAAGTTCGTCGCGCCCTCGCCGAGCCCGCGCGTGGCGGTCGAGGGCGGCGTCGCCCGGTTCGTCGTCGCCGGGGCCGCGGAGACGGCGACGCGCAGGCCGATCGCCCTCACGCAGCCGGATCTCGACAACCTCATGCTGAGCAAGGCGGCGATGTACACGATGCTCACCGTCATGACGGAGGCGGCGGGCGTGTCCTTCGAGGAACTGGAGAGCTTCTTCATCGCCGGCGCCTTCGGCGCGTACGTCGCAGCCGACAAGGCCGTGGCGATCGGCATGGTCCCCGACATCCCGCTCGAACGCTACCGGCTGGTCGGGAACACCTCGCTCGCGGGGGCCAGGCGCGTGCTGCTCTCGGCCGCGGCGCTCGGCGAGATCGAGCGGATCGGCCGCGCGATGACCTACGTCGAGATGAACGAGAGCCGCGAGTTCATGGCCGGCTTCACGGCGGCGCGCTTCCTGCCGCACACCGACCTCGGGCGCTTCCCGAGCGTCAGGGAGCGCCTCGCGCGCGGCTGAGGGACGTTCAAGCCGCGGCCTGGCCTCTTCCTGCGTGCGGCCCCGGCACGCTAGCGCGCGAGCAGGGCCGCACGGCTCAGCCGTATCCGCGGTCGCTCGATGATCCGGAGCCCGGCCCGGGCGGCGGCGGCCATCTCCTCTTCGAAGAGGCGCTCGCCGACATGCCAGGTGGGTTCGGCGACCAGGAAACGGCCGGCGGGAGCGAGAAGGCCGGCGATCTCGCGGCAGAAACCCTCGGCGGACGGGGTTTCGTGGAGCATCCAGAAGGCGAGCACGAAATCGACCGGTCCCGCTACGTCGCAGAGATCGGTCCCACAGCGATGGGTCGTGATCCGGCCGGCGAGCCCGGCGCGGCGGGCGCGGCGCTGGACGATGGCGAGCGCCCGCTCCTGGACGTCCGCGGCGATCACCCGGCCGGCAGGGCCCACCAGGCTCGCCATGCCGAGGGAGAAGTGACCGATGCCGCAGCCGACGTCGAGCACGGTCATGCCGGGGCGCACCCAGGTCCCGAGGACCTCTCGCGGGGGGTGGAGGAGGCGGCGTAGCGGGTTGTCGAATGAGTAGGCCAGCCACCAGGGGCACACGCGCTCCGCCATGATCGTTCCATGATAACAGCCGGGAAGGCCGGGCCCGCGCAGCGAGTCCGGCTCCCGGGCGCGTTTCCTGCCGCACACCGACCTCGGGCGCTTCCCGAGCGTCCGGCGGCGCCTCGGCCTGGGCTAGAGGCGCCCCCTCCGGCGCCGGGCTTTACAGCCACGGCGCGCACATGCATAGTTGCCCCGCGCGGCCGCATCCGGCTGCGCTCCGCGAGCGGGGGGGAGACGGTGAAGACCAGGCTGACCCTCAGGCCGGGACAGAAGGGGACACGCCGCCTTTGCGAGCAGTACGGCGAGCGGCTGGTGTGCGTGCGCTACCGCTACGACGACGCGCGGAAAGTGCGCCTGAAGACCGTCGAACTCATTGTCGGCGAGGTCCCCTGGTGGTACTGCCGCCCGTGGCGTCCGATCCCCTTCGACCAGAGAGTGCTCGTCGCCATCCAGTACGGCGAGCGGGAGCTGGGGCGCAAACTGAAGGCCGCCGGCGGCATCTGGCGCCCGGCGCACAGGGCCTGGGAAGTGCCCTACCACGTCGCCGAGCGTCTCGGCGTCCACGGCCTGGTCCTCGTCGAGCGGGCGCCACATCGGAACAACAAGGGGCCTTGGCGGCCGAAGCCGCCGGACGCATCTACCCATAGATGCGCCGGGGGCGTAGGTAGTCACTAGGCGTAGATGATCCGTTCAATACACTGTTGGGCGAGAGAACGATAGAACCATGAAACGGTTCATAGCCGCATTCCTATTATCCTATCTCATGGTACCGGCGATTGCGTCGGCTGAGATCTCTATTCAACAACTAGTTCCCGTTGTCCAAGGCAAAGTGCCCGGGGTCGAATGGAAGCACGACAAGCTCCTCGTTGGGGATATTAACTGTGATGGTCAAGATGACTATGTGATTCAAGCTTTAACAAGTCAGCGCGTCTACATTGCGGTCATACTGGGACCGTTGTCGACTTCCTCTAGCGTAATTGTTCTCAACTTCGGAGTTGGGAGCGATCGTTATCAAGACTCACTGACCGAG
>DATDCY010000238.1 GCA_036524115.1 bacterium
CTGCTCCTCGCAGGGACCGCCGGCGCCGCGGCCGGGCCGGCCGGCCTCGAACCGGGCCAGCCGGTGATCGCGCTCTCCTTCCGCGGCGTGTCGAGGGCGTACCCGCTCGCGCTGTTTCCCGCGCCGAAGGTGGTGAACGACGTGGTCGGCTCGATGGAGGTCGCCGTCTTCCACGACCCGGCCCGCAACTTCAGCGCCGCCTGGTTCCGCACGGTCTACGGCGAGCCGATCGAGTTCGCCGGCAGCGCCGCGGGCGTCGTCGCCGACGACCTGACGACCGCCACGCGCTGGGACCTGGAGACCGGCGTCGCCACCGGCGGCAACCTGCAGGGCCAGCGGCTCGTGCCGGTGCCGTTCACGACGACGACCTGGGCCGAGTGGTCCTCCACGCACCCGGCGACCCAGCTCTTCGGCCCGCCGGCGCCCTAGTCCGGCGGGGCGCGTTCGTGCTATAAGAAGCGGCGATGTCACCGCAGAAGTCCCCGCAATCGTCACAGGTCGGCCAGGGTGGAGGCGGCGGCGCGGCGCCCGCCCCGACGGGCCTGAGCATCGTCCTCCCCTGCCTCAACGAGGAGCGGTCGGTGGGGCAGGTCGTCGACGCGGCCCTCCAGGGGATCGCGCGCCTCGGGATCCCCGGCGAGGTCATCGTCGTGGACAACGGGAGCACGGACCGCTCGGCGGCGATCGCGGCGGAGCACGGGGCGCGCGTCATCCGGGAGGAGGAGCGCGGCTACGGCGCGGCGATCCGCCGCGGCTTCCGCGAGGCGCGCTACTCGCTCATGGCGATGGGCGACGCGGACCTGACGTACGACTTCACGAAGATCGACGAGCTGGCGCGGCCGGTGCTCGCCGGCGAGGCGGACCTGGTGCTCGGCCACCGGATGAAGAACATCCTCCCCGGGTCGATGCCCTGGCTGCACCGCGCCATCGGCAACCCCGGGTTCTCGGTGGCGATGCGGGTGCTGTTCTGGAACTCCACGGTCACCGACCCGCACTCGGGCATGCGCGTGATCTCGAGGGAGGCCTACCGGCGGCTCGGCTGCGTGACCACCGGCATGGAGTTCGCCAGCGAGATGGTGGTGCGCGGCTTCCACGAGCACCTGCGCATCCAGGAGCGCGAGATCATCTACCACCCGCGCGTCGGGGAGTCGAAGCTGCGCTCGTTCGAGGATGGGTGGCGGCACCTGCGCTTCATGGTCCTGCACAGCCCGACCGTGCTCCTGCTCGTGCCGGGCATCCTCTGCTGGTTCGCGGCGTTCGCCTACTCGCTCTGGCTCTCCTTCGGGGACCTGGGCTTCGGGCCGCGCGGCATCCCGATCGGCGCGTTCTTCGCGGCCGGCGTGATGAACATCGTCAGCGTGCAGCTGGTGACGATGGGGCTGCTCGCGAAGGCCTACGCCCACCTCAGCGGCCTGCGCAACGACCCGCTCATCGCCCGCTTCTACCGCCTGATCACCTTCGAGAAGGCCACGATCTTCGGCGGCCTGTTCCTGGCGGCCGCGGTCGGCATCGCCGCCGTGGACTACTTCACCCCGCTGCGCCCGATGTGGACGCAGCGGCGCCTCTTCCTCGCGGCGAGCCTCGGCATCTCGGGGGTGCAGATCATGTCCTCGGCCTACCTCTTCTCGATCATGGCGCTGCCCCGGCACCCCGAGCGCCACGGCGGCGCCGGCAGGGCGCGCTGAGCCCGCGCGGATGGGGGAGCTGACATCCCTTCCGTCGGCGTCGGTCGTCATCCCGGTCCTCAACGCCGCGCCGTACCTGCCCGCGCTCCTCGAGGCGTTCGCCCGGCAGGCGCCCCGTCCGCCCCTGGAGGTGATCCTCGTGGACTCCGGGTCGACCGACGGCACGGCGGCGCTGGCCGCGGGCCGGCCCGGGGTCAGGGTCATCCCGATCGAGCGCTTCACGCACGGCCGCTCCCGCAACCTCGGGGCGCGCGCCGCGGCGGGGGAGGTCGTCGTCTTCCTCTCGCAGGACGCGCTCCCGGCAGACGAGCGCTGGCTCGCGGAGCTGCTGGCGCCGTTTGCGGACGGGCGGGTCGCGGCGGCGTACTCGCGGCAGATCGCGCGCGACGACGCCAACCCGATGGAGCGGCACTTCCTCGAGACCCGCTTCCCGCCCGGCGAGCCGATCGCGCGCGTCGCCGGCCCGGGGGAGTCCTCGCTGGAGCAGGTCTTCTTCTCGAACGTCAGCTCGGCGGTGCGGCGCGAGGCGCTGCTCGAGCACCCCTTCGACGAGGAGCTGATCATGAGCGAGGACCAGCAGCTCTCGCGGGACCTGCTCGCCGCAGGCTTCCGGGTGGTCTACCGGCCCTCCTCCGCGGTGCTGCACTCGCACAACTACACGCTCGGGAGCGTCTTCCGGCGCTACTTCGACAGCGTCTACTCGCTCACCGTGATCTTCCGCGGCCACACGGTCTCGACCAGCCTCGGGATGGGGCTGCGCTACGCGCTCGCCGAGGTCTGGTACATGGTGCGCCACCACCCGCTCTGGCTGCCGTACTACGCCCTGTACTTCGCGGCCAAGTCGCTCGGCACGCTCTTCGGCCACGCCGCCGAGGCGCTGCCGCGCCCGATCGCGCGCGCCTGCAGCTTCCACCGCTACCACTGGGACTAGCAGCGCCCGGCACTACCTATCGACCAGTTGAGCCTGTCGGCGGGTGCTTCCAGAGGGGGCTGCGCCCCCTCTGGCGCGGCTGTCGCCGCTGTCACCCCCAGGGACAGTCGCGCCCTGCAGTTGCACGTTCTCGCTTGGCCTGCGCGAGCTGCGTTTCGTCAGCAAACTTCGCGCGGATGGGCTAGGTCGCGGTCTGCACGCGGGTGACGGTCCACTCGAGCCGGGGGCAGACCAGCCCCTTGCGCGCTCGGGTCACCGCCAGGCCCGGCGCAGCGCCCTCCATCACGTCGAAGACCATGAGGTTCTGCAGGATCGCCGGCGCGACCAGCCCGGGCAGTTCCATGACGACGGAGAGAGCGCGCCGGCCGGGGGCGAGGAACCCGGCCGGGATGCGGACGCGGGCGACGTAGCGGCCCGCGTCGCGCTGCTCGGCAACCCGCGGGTCGTCGACGTCCAGGCTCGTGAAGATCGGCGCGCCGGCCTGGACGCTCGAGATTTCGATGCCCAGCCGCAGCGCAGGCAGCGGCACGCGCACCGCGTACTCGATCTCGACCTCGAAGTCGTGCCCGGCGTCGACGGCCGCGACCCGGTCGCCGCGCTGGTTGAGCAGCCCCAGGCCGTGCACCGCGACGCGCGCGTCCCGCTGCGGCGTGATGCCGCCCTCCCAGTTGCGCGCACCCGAGGCCTCCGCGACGCTGGCGAGGTAGGCCTCCACGACCTCCTCGGTCGGGCCGTCCATGCGGATGCGGCCGCCGGCGATCCAGAGCACGCGGCTGCACAGCTCGACGATGGAGCCGAAGCGGTGGCTGACGAGGATCACCGTCCGGCCGTGGCCGGCGAGGTCCTCCATCTTGCCGAGGCACTTGTGCTGGAAGCTCGCGTCGCCGACCGAAAGGATCTCGTCGAGCAGCAGCACGTCGGCCTCGAGGTGGGCGGCCACCGCGAACGCCAGGCGCGTGCGCATCCCGCTGGAGTAGCGCTTGACCGGTGTCTCGATGAAGTCCGCGATGTCCGCGAAATCGATGATCGCGTCGAGCTTCTGGCGGATCTCCCCCTCGCGCATGCCGAGGATCGCGCCGTTGACGAAGATGTTCTCGCGGCCGGTGAGCTCCGGGTGGAAGCCGGTGCCGACCTCCAGCAGCGAGGCGACGCGCCCGGCCATGAGTGCCCGCCCGCTCGTCGGCGCCGTGACGCGCGCCAGCAGCTTGAGCAGGGTCGACTTGCCCGCACCGTTGGCGCCGATGACGCCGAGCACCTCGCCGGGGGCGACCTCGAAGGAGACGTCCTTGAGCGCCCAGAACCACCCCGGACGCTGTGGGTCCATCTGGCCGGCCAGCCGCCGCATCACGTGGTCGTGCGCGGCCGGGCCCGGCGCGGGCGGCGGCGCCCCGCGGCGCGAGATCACCCAGTGCCGGACCTCCTCCAGGAGCGTCTCGCGCCCCCGCACCCCGAGGCGGTACTCCTTGGAGAGCCGCTCGGCCCTGACGGCGACGCTGCTCACGCGCGGGCCGCCATCAGAGCGTGTCCACCATGGTCGGCTGGGCCCGGTGGTAGACGATGAGCCCGCCGATCACGGCGACGAGGCCGGTCACGCCGCCGATCAGCAGCCACCACGGGTCGGGGAAGACCGTCCCGAGCAGCGCCGCGCGGTGCGCCTCGACCACGGGGGCCATCGGGTTGAAGGCGAAGAGCCAGCGCTTGTCCGGAGGGGCCAGCTTCAGGGGCCAGATGATCGGCGTCGCGAACATCCAGAGGTTGACCACCACCGGCATGCCGATGCGCAGGTCCCGGTAGCTGACGGACCAGGCGGCCAGCCAGGTGCCGATGCCGGCGCCGACGACGCCGACGAAGATCAGGAGCGCGGGCACCAGGATGAGCGCCCCCCGCGGCGTGAGCGGGCTCTCCCAGCCGCCGAGGACGTAGACGGCGTAGATCCCGAGGAAGACGAGGTAGTTGATGACGAAGTTGACGGTGCTCACGCCCGCGGCCACCAGCGGGATGATGAGCCGGGGAAAGTAGATCTTGCGCAGGATCGAGACGTTCGCGATGAGGGAGCCGGAGACGAGCGTGAGCGTCGAAGCGAAGTAGTTCCAGAGGACGTACCCGGCGAGGTAGTAGAGGAACGGCGGCACCGACGGCGGCGAGAGGCGCGCGAAGCGCCCGAAGAGCAGCCCGAACACGAGCGAGGTCACCAGCGGCTGGATGACGAACCACAGCGGCCCGAGCAGGCTCTGCTTGTAGGAGGCGACGAGGTCCTTGCGCAGCAGCAGGAGCAGGAGGTCGCGGCGCTGCCAGATTTCGCGCAGGCTGGCTCCCCAGCGGGCGCGCGGGGATGCGACCTCGACCAGCTCGCTCATCGCGCGCATCCTACGCAGGCCGGCAGCGGGGCGTCAAGCAAAGCGCCCGTCAGCGGCCGCGCACGAGCTGCGCGAGCAACCCCGAGACGGCTTCGCGGAAGGCGGCAGGCGAGCAGGTGCGCCCGACGTGCTCGAGCGCCGCTTGTCGCAACCGGTTCCAGAGACCCTCGTCGCGGTAGAGGCGCACGACCTTGCGCGCGAACTCCTCGGGGTCGCCGGCGATGAGCGCGACGGATTCGTCCGCGCCGAGCTGCTCGGCCAGCAGCGGGCTGATCACCGCGGGGATGCCGGCGGCGAAGGCCTCGAGGAGCTTGAGGGGAATGCCGGCCGCGTAGCGCGTCGGGGCGACGAAGACCCGGCAGCGGTCGTACCAGTGCCGCATGTCGTCCACGCGACCGGTGACGACCACCTCGGGGGAGGCGAGGGCCAGGACCTCCTCGAGCAGGACCGTGCCGGCGACGACCAGCCGCACCGGCTCCTCCCGGCGCACGCGCGGCAGCACCTCCCGCGCCAGGTGGCGGATCGTGTCCACGTTCGGGGAGTCCGCGTTGAGCACCGCGCCGACGAAAAGCAGGTCGGTCCGCGCGGCGAAGGGCGCCGGGGTCGGGGACGGCGCGCAGGGGTGGCAGACGACCGCGGCCGGCAGCCCCGGGCGCGCGTGGGCGCGGAAGAGATCAAGCTCGCGCACGCTGACCGCGGCGACGGCGTCGGCCCGCGCCGCGAGGCGCGCCTCGTCCGCCGCGGCTTCCCGTTCCT
>DATDCY010000239.1 GCA_036524115.1 bacterium
GCGCACCCTCGCCCTGGCCGCGCGGCTGGCCGGCCACGCCCTGCGCGGGCAGCGGCTGCGGCTGCTGACGATCGAGGTCACCAAGCGCTGCAACGCCCGCTGCGAGTTCTGCGACTACTGGCGGGAGCCGCCGGGGCCGGAGCTCGAGGACTACGCCCCGATCGTGCGCCGCTTCGCGCCGCTGGTGGTGACCTTCTCCGGGGGCGAGCCGCTGGTGCGGCGGGACTTCGCCGAGCTCGTCCGCAGGGTGCGCGCCGCGGACCCCACGGTCTACCTGAGCATGGTCACCAACGGCGCGCTCCTGACGCTGGAGCGGGCCCGGGAGCTGCGAGCGGCGGGGATCGACCAGCTCTCGATCTCCCTCGACTACCCGGACGAGCGCCACGACCGGGCGCGCGGCATCCCCGGCCTGGCAGCCAGGATCCGCGGCCTGCTCGGGCCGCTCGCGGGCGTCGGCTTCGACGCCGTGAGCCTGAACACGGTCGTGAAGAACGACAACCTCGAGCGCATCCCCGCGATCATGGAGCTGGCCCGCGAGGCCGGCGTGCACGTCGGCTTCTCCGCGTACTGCACCATCAAGAAGACCGGCCGCGACGACCTGCTCGTCGCCGACGCGAACCGCGAGCGCCTGCGCGAGGCGGTGCGCCTGATCAAGGACGCCAAGCGCCGGCACCGGATCACGCGCAGCTCCGATTACTACCTCGACCGGCTCGAGGAGTACTTCGCGGGGGCGGGCATCGCCGGCTGCGAGGCGGGCATCCGCTTCGCGCAGGTCACGCCGGCGGGCCGGATCAAGCCCTGCTCGGAGCTGCCGGAGGTCTGCGACTGGCGCGACTACGACCCGCGCGCGGCCGCGCCGGTCTCCTGCACCTCCTGCTGGTACTCATGCCGCGGGGAGGCGCAGGCGCCGGTGACCTGGCGGCGCGTGCGCGAGCTGCTCGGGTGAGCGGGGCGATGGCGGCGGACGCCGGCGGCGGGCACGACACCCAGCGGCACCTGGCGCGCGGCGTGGCCGTCAACGCGCTGGGCATCCTCGTGAAGTCGGGGCGCGCGCTCTCGCTCGTGCTCTTCTCGCGGCTGCTCGGGGCGGAGCTCTTCGGCCTGTACCTGCTGGCCTACGCCATCCAGGAGGTGGTGAGCAAGTTCGCCTCGCTCGGCCTCGACCGCGGCCTGCTCTTCCTCACCGGCGCGCTCAAGGGCAACGGCCGCGAGGGCGAGATCCGCGCGGCGGTGCAGCGGGTCACCGCGCTGGGCTTTGCCGCCAGCGCGCTGACGGCCGGCCTTTTCGCGCTGGCGGCCGGCCCGATCGCGGACGGGCTGCTGCACAAGCCCGAGCTGGCGGAGCCGCTGCGCCTGTTCGCGCTCGGCCTGCCGGCCCTCTGCTGCACCTACATGCTCGTCTTCGCGACGCGCACCTCGCTGGATTTGCGCTACGAGCTGTACGTGCAGTCGCTCTTCGAGCCCTGGGCGGTGCTCGCGCTCGGCGCGGCCGCCATCCGGGCGGGCTTCGGCGTGCGCGGCGTCGTGCTCGCCCAGGTGGCCGCCGCCTACGGAGCGATGGCGCTGGCCTGGTACTTCGTGCGCCGGCTCTATCCGGCCGCCCCGCCGGGGACCCGGGTGCGCGTGGACTGGCGCACGCTCTGGCACGCCGCGATCCCGCTCGGCGCCGGGGAGCTGCTCACGCAGTTCAAGCTGCGCCTCGACCTGATCGTGATCGGCCGCCTGCTGCCGCTGCAGCTCGTCGGCGTCTACGGCGCCGTGGTGGAGATCGCCTCGCTGCTGCGCAAGACGCGCTCGGCCTTCGACGCGATCCTGATGCCGCTGAGCCAGAGCCTGCACCTGCGCGGCGACCTCCCGCGCCTCACGCAGAGCCTCGCCGTCGCCATCCGCTGGGTGGCCGTCCCCGCGCTCGCGCTGCTCGGCCTGATGATCCTGCTCCCGGACGCGTTCCTGCGCTTCTTCGGCGCGGAGTTCCTCGCCGGGGGAGCCGCCCTCGGCGTCTTCGCCGTGGGCCAGCTCTTCCACGTCACCGTCGGGCTCATGGAGAACGTGCTGGCCTACACGGGCCACGCGGCCGTGACGCTCGTCAACTCGGTCGTGCTCGTGGCCGTGAACCTGGCGCTGCTCGTGCTCATGATCCCGCCGTGGGGCATCCTCGGCGCGGCCGCGGCGACCACGCTCGCCACTGCGGCGGTCGCGCTCTGGCGGCTCGCGCAGGCCCGCCGCCTGCTGGGGATCTGGCCGTTCGACGCGGCCCAGCTGCGCCCCCTGGCCGCCTTCGTGCTCGCCTTCGCGACCACGTGGCTGGCCGTCGCGCTGCTCGGGGAGCGCAGCGTGCCGGCGCTCGCGGCCGCCGCCGGCTGGTACGCCGCCGTCTACGCGGGGACGCTGGCCCTGCTCAACCGCGGCCGGAACCGGGCGCCGGCCGCCCCCTCGCCGGTGTGAGCGGTCTGCCGACGATGACGCGCGCAACCGCGAAGGGCTCCCGGGCGCGGGTGCTCTTCCTCAACAGCTGCATCAACGGCGGCGGCGCCGGCCGCAGCCTCCAGGCCTACCTCAAGGTGATCGACCCGCGGATCGAGGCCCACGTCGTCATGCCCTCGCCGGGCATCCTGGCGCCGGGGCTGGAGAACGTCGAGCGCATCTGGTACGTGCCGGAGTTCGTCGAGCGGCCGCAGCGCAGCAACTACGCGCTCGCCGGGCGCCTGGGCTGGGAGTGGTTCCACTGGGCGAGCAACGTCTACGGCCTGCCGCGCTCGGCGGGGAAGATCGCGCGCATCGCCCGCGAGATCGGCGCCGACCTCATCTACTGCAACCACATGCTCGCCAACCCGATCGGGGCGGTCGCCGGCGCGCGCGCCGGCGTGCCGGTGGTCTTCCACGCCCGCAACATCCACGTCGCGCCGGTGGGCCGCGCCTTCTACCGCTATCTCGCGCAGCGCGCCTGCGTGACGCGGCTGATCTGCAACTCGCGCGCGTCGGCCGAGCTGTTCCTCGCCTGCGAGCCGGCCAAGGTCCGCATCGTGCACAACTTCGTGGACCTCGAGCGCTTCGACCGCGCGCGGATCGCCCCGACGCTGCGGCGCGACTTCGGCATCCCCGGCGACGCCGTCGTCGTCGGGTACGTCGGGCGGCTCGTGCCCAAGAAGGGCCTCCCCGTGCTGCTCGAGGCCTTCCGGCAGCTCGCGGAGCGGTTCCCGCGCGCGCACCTGGTGCTGCTCGGGGGCAACGACACCGGCTTCCACCGCGACCTCGGCGCCGAGTACCGCGCGCTGGCGGAGCGGTCCGGGATCGGCGGGCGCACGCACTTCACCGGTTTTCTCGACGACGTGCGGCCCGTGCTCGCCGACTTCGACGTGCTCGCGCTCCCGTCGGTCGAGCCGGAGTCGTTCGGGCGCGTGCTCATCGAGGCCATGGCGCTCGGCATCCCCTGCGTGGTCTCGCGGCTCGGCGGCGCGCTCGAGGTCGTCGACGACGGCCGCACCGGCTTCTGGGCGACGCCGGGGGACGCGGCGGATCTTGCGGACAAGCTCGGGCGGCTCGTGGGCGACGCGACGCTCCGGGAGCGCTTCGGCCGGGACGGGCAGGAGGGCGTCCGCGCGCGCTTCGCCAGCCGCGCGCTCGGCAGGCAGATCTCAGACGTGCTCCTCGAGGCCGCCGGCCGGGGGCTCGCCGAGGGCGATCGGGCGCAGGCCGCGCTCGTGCAGCCCCGCGAGGATCGCCGGTAGTGCCTCCACCAGCGAGCTGCGCGAGCCGGCCCTGCCCGGCGGGACGCCGTCGTGCATGAGGACGATGTCCCCCGGGGCGACGCGGCCCAGCACGCGCGCCACCAGCTGCGCGGCCGGCGGGTTTTGCACGTCGTAGATCGGGTAGCCGAAGCCCACGAGGCTGAGCCCCAGCCGCCGGGCCGCGCGCGCCACGCGCACGCCCTTGTAGCCCTTCGGGCAGCGCAGCAGGCGCGGGCGCACGCCGGTGACGCGCTCGGCGGTGCGGGCGCACTCCTCGATCTGGCGCTCGATCTCCGCCGCGGCCAGCCCCGGCAGGAGCCGGTGCGTCTGCGTGTGGTTGCCGAGCGTGTGGCCGCGGCGCACGATCTCGCGGGCCAGCTCGGGCGCACGCTCGATGTTCTCGCCGATGCAGAAGAACGTCGCCTTGGCGCCGTGGCGCTCGAGCGCGTCGAGCACCTGGCGGGTGTACGGCTCGACCGGCCCGTCGTCGAAGGTCAGGGCGACCGCGCCGGCGCCGGCGGACGCGGGCAGGCGCTGGAGCGCCCGCGAGAACAGGTTCACCCCGGGCGCGACGATGTCCAGCGCGAGCAGCGCGGCGGCCAGCGCGAGCGCGACGACCGCCGCCGCCGCGGCGAAGCTCCAGGGGCGCGGCAGCAGCGACGCCGCCCAGAGCGCCA
>DATDCY010000240.1 GCA_036524115.1 bacterium
GCAACGGCACCGGATGCGGCTCCGCGCAGCGGGCCGGACGCGAATCCGAGCCGGGCCCCGGCCGGCGGCGGCGACCTGTTCGCGCGCCTCGTCGAGCGGGTGCGCGCCGCCAAGGGGATGCTCGCCGACTTCCTCGAGCACGGACGCCTCGTCCAGGCCGGCGACGCCGTGATCGAGATCGGCTTCGCCCCGGAGGAGAGCTTCTTCCTCGACACCGCGAAGGAGACCGAGAACCTCGCCTGCGTGCGCGCTGCGGCCCGCGAGCTGCTCGGCGGCCGCGCCGAGGTGCGCCTGACGGTGCTCGGCAGCGGGCAGGGAGCGGCGGGCGGGGGCGAGGCGCCGCGCGAGAGCGACCGGCACCGGCGGCTGCGGCACGAGGCGCTCGACACGGACGCGATCCGCTGGACGATGGAGGTCCTCGACGCGCACGTCGTCGACGTGAAACTCGAACAGTAGGAGAGTCTTTGTGAATCAGATGCAGCAGATGATGCGCCAGGCCCAGAAGATGCAGGCCCAGATCCTCAAGGTCCAGGAGGAGATGGCGGAGCACCGCGAGGAGGCCGCCGCCGGCGGCGTGGTCACCGTCGGCGCCAGCGGCAAGGGCGAGATCACGGACGTGCGGATCGACCCCCAGGCGCTGCGCCCCGAGGACGCCGAGATGCTCCAGGACCTCTTCGTGGTCGCGTCCAACGAGGCGCTGCGCAAGGCGCGCGAGGCGGTGGAGCACGCGATGAAGAAGGTGACCGGCGGCGCCGGCCTCCCGGGGCTCTTCTAGCGGCTGCCAGGGGACGGATGGGATCCACGCGGAGCACCGATCGCCTCGCCGCGGAGCTGGCGCGCCTGCCGGGCGTGGGGCGGCGCACCGCGCAGACCATGGTCCAGGAGATCCTCAAGATGCCGCAGGAGGAGGCGGTGCGCCTCGCGCGGCTGATCGTCGAGGTCCGGAAGAAGACGCGCGCCTGCGCCACCTGCTTCACGCTCGCGGAGGAGGAGCGCTGCCCGATCTGCGCCGACCCGGGGCGCGACCGCGCGGTGATCTGCGTCGTCGAGGAGGCGCACGACCTGGCCGCGATCGAGAAGGCGCGCGCCTACCGCGGGCTCTACCACGTGCTCGGCGGCGTGCTCTCGCCGCTCGAGGGGATCGGCCCCGACGAGCTGCGCGTGCGCGAGCTGCTCGGCCGGGTCCGCGCGGGCGGGGTGCGGGAGGTGCTGATCGCGACCAACCCGACCCTCGAGGGCGAGGCCACCGCGCTCTACCTCGGCAAGCAGCTCAAGGGCCTCGGCGCCGCGGTGACGCGCCTCGCCCGGGGCGTTCCCGTCGGCGGCGAGTTGGAGTATCTTGACGAAATGACTCTGGCTAAGGCAATCGAGAACCGGCGCGAGGTCTAGGGCGGCGGCGGCAGGCAACGACAGGGGAGGGGAACATGCAGGGCATTACTGAGATTCGCTGGCACGGGCGGGCCGGCCAGGGGACGGTCTCCGCGGCGAAGATCCTCGCCGACACCGCGATGGCGGCGGGGGACTTCGTCCAGGCCTTCCCGGAGTACGGGCCGGAGCGCGAGGGCGCGCCGCTGCGCGCCTACAACCGCATCGCCAAGCGGCGGTTCTCCATCTACTGCGAGATCGAACACCCCGGGGTCATCGTCGTCATGGACCCGACGCTGCTCGACACCGTGAACGTCACCGACGGCGCAACGCCGGAGACGGTCTTCCTCGTCAACAGCCCCAAGTGCGTCGCCGACCTCAAGGTCGCCCACCCCCAGCTGGCGCCCTACCAGGTCTGGACCGTCGACGCCACGAACATCTCGCTCGGCGCGCTCGGCAAGAGCTTCCCGAACACGCCGACCCTCGGCGCCGTCGCCAAGGTCACGGGCGTCATCGGACTGGACGCGCTGCTCGCGTGCGTCAAGGGCATCCTCGGCAAGAAGCTCTCGGCCGAGGTCATCGAGAAGAACCTGAGCATCGTGCGCCGCGGGTTCGAGGAGGTCCAGAGCTAGCCATGGCCGAGAAGAAGAAGGGTTGGAAGGAGCTGCCGCTCGGCGGCGCCATCCCCGGCGGGGGCACCTCGCACGCCTACGTCACCGGGGGCTGGCGCACGTTCCGCCCGGTGCTCGACAGGAAGAAGTGCACCAACTGCATGATCTGCTGGGTCTTCTGCCCGGACTCGTCCGTCATCTTCAAGGACGGCAAGCACCAGGGGTTCGACCTGGCCCACTGCAAGGGCTGCGGCATCTGCGCCGAGGAGTGCCCGAAGAAGATCCAGGCGATCACGATGGTCGAGGAGACCGAGTTCAAGAACGAGGGGGTCTGTCATGCCGAAGGGTAAGGTCGCCGGCCTCACCGGCAACGAGGCGATGGCGGAGGCGATGCGCCAGATCGCCCCGGACGTCGTCGCCGCCTATCCGATCACCCCCTCGACGCAGGTGGTCGAGAACTTCTCGCAGTTCGTCGCCGACGGCAAGGTGCCGACGAACTTCGTCACCACCGAGAGCGAGCACTCGGCGATGTCCGCGTGCATTGGCGCGGCGGCCGCCGGCGGGCGTGTCATGACCGCGACGTCGTCCGCGGGCCTCGCCCTGATGTGGGAGATGCTCTACGTCGCCTCGGGGCTGCGCCTGCCGATCGTGATGGCGACGGTCAACCGCGCGCTCTCGGCGCCGCTGAACATCCACGGCGACCACTCCGACTCCATGGGCGCGCGCGATTCCGGCTGGATCCAGCTCTACGGCGAGAACGCGCAGGAGGCCTACGACAACGCGCTCATGGCCTTCGGCATCGCCGAGGACCCGGCGGTGCGCCTGCCGGTGATGTGCTGCTACGACGGCTTCACCATCAGCCACGCGATCGAGCGCGTCGAGCTGCTCGCGGACGACGCGGCGAAGAAGTTCGTCGGCGCCTACAAGCCGCTGCTCCCGATGCTCGACATCAAGCACCCGGTGACCTACGGCGCGGTCGACCTGCAGGACTACTACACCGAGCACAAGCGCCAGCAGGTCGAAGGCATGGCCGGCGCGCGCGGGGCCATCCTGCGCGAGGCCGAGCGCTACGCGAAGCTCACCGGGCGCTCCTACGGGCACTTCGCCACGCACCGGCTCGAGGACGCGGAGGTCGGCGTGCTCTCGCTGAGCTCGTCGGCGGGCACGATGCGCGAGGTCATCGACGAGCTGCGCGAGCAGGGCATCAGGGCCGGCGGGCTCAAGCTGCGGGTGTTCCGGCCGTTCCCGGCGGCCGAGCTGGCGGCGGCGCTCGGGCACCTCAAGGTGCTCGCGGTGCTCGACCGCGCGGACTCCTTCGGGGCCTTCGGCGGGCCGGTCTTCCACGAGGTGCGCTCCGCGCTCTACGACGCGCCGCAGCGCCCCCGCGTGGTGAACTACATCTACGGCCTCGGCGGCCGCGACCTGAGCCTGGAGGAGGGGCGCCAGCTGCTGCGGCGCGTCAAGACGATCGCCGACACGGGGAAGGTCGACAGCCAGTACGACTACCTCCAGGTCCGGGCGTAGGGAGACAAGGATCATGACGACGGCAACCACCACCCCGCTGAGCCTCAAGGAACTCTCGAAGAAGCCCGAGCAGCTCGCCGGCGGCCACCGCCTCTGCGCCGGCTGCATGCACTCGGTGATCGTGCGCCAGGTGCTCATGGCGGCCGAGCAGCCGGTGCTCGCCTCCTGCGCGACCGGCTGCCTCGAGGTCGCGACCTCGATCCACCCCTACAGCGCCTGGCGCATTCCCTGGATCCACAGCGCCTTCGAGAACGCCGCGGCCACCGCCTCGGGCATGGAGGCGATGTTCGTCTCCCTCAAGAAGCAGGGCAAGCTCCCGGCGGACGCCGACTACCGCTTCATCGCCTTCGGCGGCGACGGCGGCACGTATGACATCGGGCTGCAGTCGCTCTCGGGGGCGCTCGAGCGCGGCCACCGCATGCTTTACGTCTGCTGCGACAACGGCGCCTACATGAACACCGGCATCCAGCGCTCGAGCGCGACGCCGCTCGGCGCCTCGACCACGACGTCGCCGGCCGGCAAGGTGCTGCCCGGGAAGCTGCAGTGGCGCAAGGACCTCGCGCGCATCGTCGCGGCGCACAACATCCCCTACGTGGCGCAGGCCTCGCCGCACAACTGGCTGGACCTGATGAAGAAGGTGCGCAAGGCGCTCGCGGCCGACGGGCCGAGCTTCATCAACGTGCTCTCGACCTGCCACCGCGGCTGGCGCAGCAAGCCCTCGCAGGCGGTCGCGATCCTGCGCCCGGCGGTGGACAGCTGCTACTGGCCGCTCTTCGAGATCGAGGACGGGAAGCTGACGATCACCTACAAGCCCAAGGCGAAGGTCCCGGTGACCGAGTGGCTCAAGCTGCAGGGGCGCTTCGCGCACCTGTTCAAGCCGGCGCCGAACGAGGCCATGCTCACGGCCTTCCAGGAGCGCGTCGACTTCGAGTGGGAGCGGCTCCTCAGGCAGGAGTCCTGCGGGTTGTAGTGCGCCGGCGCATGTGCCATACTTTTCGGGCACTTCCGGGGCGCCCTGCGTCCGTTCGCGGAGCCATGAGGAGCGAAGGGTGAACGCCAACACGGACCTGATCCTCTACGAGGAGGAGTTCCAGCAGATCGTCGCCGAGGTCGAGCGGCTCTGCCGGGACGCCAACGCCAAGGTCGTCTTCCTCGTCGACAAGAACGGCCAGCTCATCGCCTCCTCCGGCAACGCCGGGGGCATGGACACCACGTCGCTGGCCTCGCTGACGGCCGGCAACATCGCGGCCACGGGGGGGCTGGCCAAGCTCCTCGGCGAGAAGGAGTTCTCCATCCTCTTCCACGAGGGCGAGAAGGACAACATGCACATCTCGCTCGTCGGCGACCGCGTGATCCTCGTCGTGATCTTCGACTCGCGCACCTCGCTCGGGCTCGTGCGCCTGCGCGTCAAGCGGACCTCCGAGGCGCTGACGCGGATCTTCGAGACGATCGTGAGGAAGTCCGAGGCCGAGAAGTCGGCCCCCGGGGCGGCCGGTGTCGAGGCGGCCTCGGCGTTCGCCGAGATCACCGAGGACGACATCGACAACCTGTTCCGGTAAGGGGGTCGCAGGAGCGCGCCGTGTCATTCATCAACTACGCCTCGCGCGAGATCAACTGCAAGCTCGTCTACTACGGCCCGGGGCTCTGCGGCAAGACGACGAACCTGCAGTACATCTACCAGAAGACCAACCCCGACATCCGCGGCAAGATGATCTCGCTGGCCACCGAGACCGAGCGCACGCTCTTCTTCGACTTCCTGCCGCTGGCGCTCGGGAGCATCCGCGGCTTCAAGGTGCGCTTTCACCTCTACACGGTGCCGGGGCAGGTCTTCTACGACGCCTCGCGCAAGCTGATCCTCAAGGGGGTCGACGGCGTGATCTTCGTCGCCGACTCGCAGCTCGAGCGCATGGAGGCCAACGTCGAGAGCGTGGAGAACCTGCGGCTGAACCTCCAGGAGCAGGGGTACGACCTCGACAAGCTGCCCTACGTGATCCAGTACAACAAGCGGGACCTGGCGAACGTCGCGCCGCTCCACGAGATGCGCGAGCTGATCAACCCGAACGGGGTGCCGGACTACGAGGCGGTCGCGCCGGTCGGCACGGGAGTCTTCGACACGCTCAAGGCGGTCGCGCGGCTGGTCCTCATCGAACTCAAGCGCGGCCAGGGCGGCTAGCAGGGCGCCGATAACGGCCCATCTGCGGCGTCGGTCTTCGTCCTGCGTCGCTGCGGCGTGCACACAGCACGCCTCACTCCTCGGACTCGTCCTCCTTGCATCTGGACCATTCTCGGCCCCTGCTGCGCTTGCCGACAAGACACAATAGCCGGATATTGACAGTCCAGAGGGTTCCGGCTAATGTTCCCTCCGCCGAAAACCCTACCGACACTCCCCGGTAGCTCAATCGGCAGAGCATTCGGCTGTTAACCGAAGGGTTGCTGGTTCGAGTCCAGCCCGGGGAGCCACTGGCCGCGAACGGCGCGGCGAAGGTTGCGATCTTGTGGTACGCTTTCGGCGTTCTCTGGGACATTCGTCGCTGATCGAGCGTGAAAGGGGGCCGGCCATGAGGACCCGGATGTTGTCGTTTCTGGCGGTGGGGGCGCTGGCGTCGGGAATCGCCTGGGCGATGCCGGCAGCGGTGGAGGCGAGCCAGGGAGAAGCGGCCGCGGCCTGCGAGGCCCGCGAGGCTTTCGAGGGAACGCTGCCCTGGACATTCCGCGGGGTCACCTATCCGAGCCAGCGCTACTTCGTCGAGAACTTCAAGTGCGGCGCCCACAAGTACAAGTTCGCGAAGCAGACCCAGGAGGAGAAGGACATCGCCGCCGGGAAGCGGCCCGGCGGGGGCGGCGGGGCGACGATCACGGGCGGCACGGTCAACGTCTACTTCCACGTCATCAGAGACGGCGCCGGCGGCGGCGATGTCCCGGACAGCCGGATAGCCGACCAGATCGCCGTGATGAACGCCGCGTATACCTCCACAGGCTGGAAGTTTGTCCTGGCCGCGGTCGACCGCACCGACAACGACGCCTGGTACACGCTGGGCCCGAACACGCCGGAGGAGCGGGCGGCGAAGGTCGCGCTGCGGCAGGGCTCGGCGGGGGACCTCAACCTCTACGCCGCGAAAATCGGCGGGGGGCTCCTGGGCTGGTCGACCTTCCCCTCGAGCTACGCCGTCGACCCGTACGACGACGGCGTGGTGGTCCTCAACGCCAGCCTGCCCGGCGGCGGGGCGGCGCCGTACAACCTGGGCGACACGGCCGTCCACGAGATCGGCCACTGGATGGGGCTCTACCACACGTTCCAGGGCGGCTGCTCGAAGACCAACGACGTGATCGGCGACACGCCGGCCGAGAAGAGCGCCGCGTTCGGCTGCCCGTACGGGAGGGACACCTGCCGGATGGCGGGGGAGGACCCGATCTTCAACTTCATGGACTACACCGACGACTCCTGCATGGTCGAGTTCACGGCAGGCCAGGACTCGCGGATGGACCTGCAGTACGAGCTCTATCGCCTGGGCAGGTAGACGCGCGCGTCCCACCGGCGGCGTCGTGCGCCACGGCGGTTGACAGCCGCAGGAGGATTCCCAGAATACGCTCCACGTGTCTCTGAAGAGGAGCGTCGCTCATGACGATCAGCGGTGCGCACGCCGGCCCGGGCACTGGCGGGCCGATGTGCGCCACCCGTTGAGCCATCCTGAAGACCACACACCCGACCACATGACGAAAGAGGAATGATGAGCAACCGCATCATGCTGATCAACGGGCGCCACGCGGAGCAGCTGCGCGTCGCCGTCGTGGAGGGGGGAGTCCTCCAGCTCTACGACGTCGAGGGCGCCGAGACCCCGCTGAAGCGCGGCAACATCTACCGCGGCGTGATCACCAACGTCGAGCGCAGCCTCAATGCCGCCTTCGTCGACTTCGGCGACGCGAAGAACGGCTTCCTCACCCGCCACGACGTCATCCCGGAGGCGTTCCACCGCGGCGGGGGCGACGCCGGGCACCGGCCGATCGACGAGGTGCTCAAGAAGGGGCAGCCCATCGTGGTGCAGGTCACGCGCGACCCCGAGGGCGGCAAGGGCGCGGCGCTCACGACCAACGTCAGCATCGCCGGCCGCTTCCTCGTCTACTTCCCGTACGACCCGCAGCGCGGCGTCTCGCGCAAGGTCGAGGACGAGGCGCTGCGCCGCAAGCTGCGCGAGAAGGCGAAGGACCTCGACCTGGAGGAGAGCGAGGGCTTCATCGTCCGCACCAACGCCGCCGACCAGACCAAGGCCGACCTCAAGGCGGACCTGCAGGCCCTCAAGCGGCTCTGGAAGGCCGTGGTCGACGACGCGGAGCAGGGCCGCGGCCCGAAGCTGCTCTACGACGACCAGGACCTGCTGTTCCACTCGCTGCGCGACAACCTCGACACGAAGATCGAGGAGGTGCTGATCGACGACGAGCAGCTCCTCGCCAAGGCGGAGCGGTACGTCCAGGCGGCGATGCCGCGCGCGAAGGTCGCCCTCCGGCTGCACGCCGAGCGCGCGCCGCTCTTCGCGCGCTTCAACCTCGAGGCCCAGATCGAGTCGATCTACCGGCGCACCGTCGGTTTGCCCGGCGGCGGCGCGATCGTCATCGACCACGCCGAGGCGCTGACCGCCATCGACGTCAACTCCGGGTCGTCGAAGGCCGGGAAGAACCAGGGCGACACGGCCTACGCCACGAACCTCGAGGCGGCGGCCGAGGTCGGGCGGCAGCTGCGCCTCCGCGACATCGGCGGCCTGGTGGTCGTGGACTTCATCGACATGCGCACGCGCTCGCACCGCCACGAGGTGGAGAAGGTGCTGCGCGAGGCGATGAAGCAGGACCGCGCTCGCCACCAGATCGGGCGCATCGGCGAGAACGGGCTGGTGGAGATCAACCGCCAGCGCATCAGGAGCGCCCTGCAGATGCGCACCCGCCGGGTCTGCCCGACCTGCGAGGGTGTCGGCCGCGTCATCAGCCCCGAGCTGCTGAGCCTGAACCTGGTGCGCCGCATCGAGGCGCGGGCGGCGGCCGGGAGGCTGGCGCGGGCGAAGGTGGCGCTGCACCCGAAGGTCGCCGACTACGTGCAGAACAACCGCCGGCGCGAGCTCGCCGACCTCGAGAACGCGTACCGCATCGTGGTGGAGATCGTTGGCGACGCGGGCGCGGAGCTCTCGATGGAGCGCTACGAGTGGTTCGATCTCCCCGCGTGGGAGATGCCCGAGGCGCCGGAGCAGCGCGCGCAAGACGATGGCGGGGAGCCCGAGCCGGCCGCGACGGGGGATCTCGCCGGCGCGGAGCCGGTCGAGGCGCCCGCGGCGCAGGCCGTGCCGGCGCCCGTGACTGCGGCGGCGCCGCCGCCGCGCGAGGGCGCGCGGGAACACCGGGATGGAGAAGGCGGCGGCAAGCGCTCCCGTCGCAAGCGGCGGCGGCGCGGCCGGCGCGGTGATGGCGGCGGGGCCCCGGCGCCATCCTTCCCGGGACGGGTGCAGGCCCCGGCGGCGTCGATCGGCTCGGTGGTCGAGACCATCGGGAACAGGGTTCCCGAGGACGAGCCGCTGGTCGAGATCAACGGGAACAGGGTCCCCGAGGACGAACTGCCGGTCGACATCGACGGGAACAGGGTGCCTCGGGCCGCGGGGGCGCCCACGCACGGGAGCCAGCCCCGCGCGACGGAAGACGGCTCCGCGTCCTCCCGGCGGCGCCGACGGCGGCGGCGCCGGTCACGGGGCGAGGGAGCGGCCGGGACGGGAGCGGCGGCGTCGGTCTCGCCGCAGTCCCTTGCAGAGCCCGTGGCGGTTCGCCAGGACGAGGTCGCGATGGCGCCCGCCGCGCCGCGGCCGGCCCCGCAATTGACCGTGCCCGAGCCGGCACCAACCTCCTCGGCCGCCCCGGCCCCGGACACCGGGGGCGAAGCCGGAGCGCCGTCCGTTCCCGCGGAAGGATCGCCCGGGAAGAAGGCGCGGAGGAAGACCGGATCGAAGACGGCCGCAGCGCCGCGGAAGAAGACCAAGGCCGCTCCGAAGAAGGCGGCCTCCAGGAAGGGTCCGGCGGAAGAAGCGCCCCCGGAGAGCCGGGACTGACGGCTTCGGAGCCTGGCCGCGCCTGCTGCAGCGCGGCGCGCCGCCGTGCCGCGGCAGACGGGCGGTCTAGTGCGGCAGCCCGAAAAGGTAGTAGGCCAGGCAGGCCGCGCCGAGGGTGGCGCCCCCGGCCGTCACCTCGCGGGCCCGGCCCGCGAAGACCTTGCAGAGCGGCGCCGCCACCAGCCCGACCGTCAGGCCGTTGGCGATGTTGTAGGTGAAGACCATCGTCGCCAGCGTCAGGAACGAGGGGACCAGCTCGGTGGCGTCGTCGAAGTCGATGCGCCGGACCGTGCCGAACATGATGACGCCGACGAGCACCAGCGCCGGCGCGTAGGCGTAGCGCATCTGCTGCAACGGCGCGACCAGCGGCAGGAAGAAGAGCGAGAGCGCGAAGAGCCCGGCCGTCACCAGCGCCGCCAGGCCCGTGCGCGCGCCCTCGCGGATGCCGGTGGCCGACTCGATGTAGGCGCCGCTCGTCGAGGTCCCGAGCAGCCCGCTCACGACGCAGGCGAGGGCATCGACGGTCATCGGCCGCTCGATCTGCGGCAGGTCGCCGCGCTCGTCGAGCATGCCCCCCGCCGCGCCGACGCCGACGAGCGAGCCGAGCGTGTCGAGGAAACCCATGAGGACGAGGGTCAGCAGCACCGGGAAGAGCGCGGGGCGCAGGACGCCCGCGACGTCGAGCTTCAGCGCGATGGGTGCGAGCGAGTACTCGCCGGTGAAGGGCAGGGCGAAGAGCCCCGCCGGGGCGCTGCCGTGGCCGAGGAGCACGCCGGCGACTGCCGTCACGGCGATCCCGAGGATCACCGCGCCGGTGACCTTCCGCAGGTAGAGCCCGATCATGACCACCAGGCCGAAGAGCGCCAGCAGCACCTCGGGCGAGCGCAGGTCGCCGATCTTCAGCGGAACGTCGGGCGCGCGCAGCAGTCCGCCGCCGCCGTCGAGGGCCGCGGCCGGCATTCCCGTGACGAAGCTGGTGACGAGACCGCACTCGTAGAGGCCGATGAGGGTCAGGAACAGCCCGATCCCGGCCGCGAAGCTGTGCTTGAGGCTCCGGGAGATGGACTCGGCCAGCCAGCGCCGCACCCCGAGCAGGGTGATGGCGAGGAAGACGACGCCGGAGATGAAGACCGCGCCGAGCCGCTGCTGCCAGCCGATGCCGAGGGCGGCGAGGCCGAAGGCGATGAAGGCGTTCTCGCCCATGTAGGGCGCGACGGCGATCGGCCGGTTGGCGTACAGCCCCATCAGCGCGGTGCCGAAGACCGCCGTGACGATGGTCGCGACCGTGCTCGGCCCGGTCGGGATTCCGGCGAACGACAGGATCGCGGGGTTCACCACGATGATGTAGGCCATGGTCACGAACGTGGTGACGCCGCCGATGACCTCGGCGCGCAGGCTCGACCCGCGCTGGCGCACCTGGAATCGATCGGCGATCGTCATCGGCTGCTCCCCGGTTTGCGGCGCCGGCCCCTGCGCGCCGGCCCGCCAGAGTTTCCGGCGGGCGGCCGCCGCCTGTCAAGGTCGCGCGCGGTCTTGACTTGCGCCGCGCGCGGCACGAGACTCGCGGGATCGTGCGCCCCCGCAGGCTGGCGTGCCTCGCTATCGCCGTCGCCCTCGTGCTGGCGGTGGCGCTCGTCTACGTGCGGACCGGCCGCAACGGCTTCGTCAAGTACGACGACAACTCCTATGTCTACGAGAACCCGGTGGTGCTGCGCGGTCTCACCCCGGAGGGGATCGCGTGGGCCTTCGGCATCCACGCGTCGAACTGGCATCCGCTGACCTGGATTTCCCACATGGCGGACGCGTCGCTGTTCGGCGCGCGGGCCGGCGGACACCACCTGCACAGCGCCCTGCTGCACGGCGCGAACGCCCTTCTGCTCGCGGCGGCGCTGGCGCGCCTGACGGGCGCGCTCTGGCCCAGCGCCCTGGTGGCGGCCCTGTTCGCGGTCCACCCCCTGCGCGTGGAGTCCGTCGCCTGGGCATCCGAGCGCAAGGACGTCCTCTGCGGGCTGTTCTTCCTTCTGGCCGTCGCCGCCTACGCGCGCCACGCGCGGCGGCCTTCGTGGGTACGCTTCGCCGTGGTCGCCGCCCTCTTCGCGCTGGCCCTGGCGTCCAAGCCGATGGCGATCACGCTCCCCCTTGTCCTGCTGCTCCTGGACTGGTGGCCGCTCGGGAGGTTTGCGGCCCGGCGCCGGCCGGCGGACCTGCTCCTCGAGAAGGTCCCCCTGCTGGTGCTCGCGGCCGGCTCCGCGCTGATCACGCTGCGCGCGCAGCTCGAGGGAGTCCGCGATTTCGTCGCCCCCTCGCTCGCGGCGCGGCTGGCCAACGCGACCGTCTCCTGCGCCGCGTATCTGGGGCAGTCGCTCTGGCCCTCGGACCTCGCCGTCCTGTACCCGTATCCGACGCAGGTCGGCTGGGCCGGCCCGGTCGCGGCAGCGGCGCTGCTCGCCGCGCTACTCGGCATGGCGGTGGCGGCCCGCCGACGCCACCCCGTCCTGCTCTTCGGCGTCCTCTGGTACCTCGTCATGCTCGTGCCGGTCCTCGGGATCGTGCAGGTCGGCGCGCAAGCGCGGGCGAACCGCTACACCTACCTGCCGCTGATCGGACCGGCCCTGGCGGCGGTCTGGCTTGCGGTCGGGCTGGCGCCGGCCGGCAGGAGGGTCCGGGCGGCAGGGGTTGCCGTCGCAGCCGCCGCCCTCACGGCCTTCGGCGCTGCGGCATGGCTGCAAGCGGGGTTCTGGCGCAACAGCCGCACCCTGTTCGAGCGCACGACGGCCGTCACCGCGGACAACTACCTCATCCTCACCAACCTCGGGCAGGAGTACGTCGAGGCCGGGGAGTTCGACGCGGCACGGCGGGCCCTCGAGCAGGCCGTGCGCGCCAATCCCGGCCACTGCAACGCCCTCTACACGCTGGGAGGCTCCTACTACAACCAGGGGCGGTTCGCGGAGGCGATCGGACCGTACGAGCGCTCCCTGCAGTGCTACAAGGCGCAGAGCGCCAGCCGCGCCTACGTCGCCGACGTCCACTACTTCCTGGGCTCCGCTCGCCAGGGCCTGGGGCGGTACGCGGAGGCGGAGCGAGAGTTCCTCTCGGTCCTCTCGCTGCGGCCGGACGACGCCAGGGCCGCGAGCCAGCTCGCGTTCGTGCGCGCCGTCCGGCGGCTCCCGGACCCCTGAAGCGGCGGGCACCCGTCGCGCAGTTGACGGGGCACGGGCCGGGACCTAGTTTCCCCGGCAGGAAGCGTTCCGTTCGAGCCACACCGCGGGACCCGCTCGCCGCTGACCGGACCGAAAGGAGTCGACCATGCCGGAAATGGAGAGCCGCACCAGCGCGCCGGGCCCCGACCGCACCCCCGGGGTGGAGGGCTCCGAGGCGCTCGCGGAGCTGGCGCTCGACCTGCGGTGGTCGTGGAACCACGCCGCCGACGAGATCTGGCAGCAACTCGACCTGGAGCTCTGGGAGCTGACCCACAACCCCTGGGTCGTGCTCCAGACCGTCTCGCGCGAGCGGGTCCAGCAGGCCCTGGCGGACCCCGCGTTCCGCGAGAAGGTCGAAGGCCTCGTGCGGGCGCGGCGCGGGGCGACCGCCGCGGTCGGCTGGTTCCAGGAGCGTCACGCGGGCGCGCCGCTGCGCGCCGTCGCCTACTTCAGCATGGAGTTCATGCTCAGCGAGGCGCTGCCCATCTACTCCGGGGGCCTGGGCAACGTCGCTGGCGACCACCTGAAGGCCGCCAGCGACCTGGGGATCCCGGTGGTGGGCGTCGGGCTCCTCTACCAGCAGGGGTACTTCCGGCAGGTCATCGACCGCAACGGCGCGCAGCAGTCGCTCTACCCGTACAACGACCCCGGGCAGCTGCCGATCGTGCCGCTGCGCGGTCCCGATGGCGAGTGGCTGCGCGTGGAGCTGACGCTTCCCGGGTACTCGCTGTGGCTGCGCGCCTGGCAGGTGGAGGTCGGCCGGGTGCGGCTCTACCTGCTCGACAGCAACGACGCCGCGAACTACCCGGCCCACCGGGGCATCACGAGCGAGCTGTACGGCGGCGGGCCCGAGCTGCGGCTCCAGCAGGAGATGGTGCTCGGGCTCGCGGGCTGGCGGCTGCTGCGCCGGCTCGGCGTCGCGCCCGAGGTCTGCCACATCAACGAGGGCCACGCCGCACTCGCCGTCCTCGAGCGGGCCCGCTCCTTCATGGACGACACGAAGCTGCCCTTCGAGGTGGCCCTCGCAGCGACGAGGGCCGGCAACCTCTTCACGACGCACACGCCGGTCGCGGCCGGCTTCGACCGCTTCGCGCCCGCGCTGGTGGAACACTACCTCGGCAGGTACGCCGCGGACGTGCTCGGCGTCCCGGTGCAGCGCTTCCTCGCGCTCGGCCGGCAGAACCCGGCGAACGCCGGGGAGGAGTTCACCATGGCGTATCTCGCCCTGCGCGGCTGCGGGGCGGCGAACGGGGTGAGCCGGCTGCACGCCGAGGTCAGCCGCCGCATCTTCCAGCCGCTCTACCCGCGCTGGCCCGACGCCGAGGTGCCGATCGGCCACGTCACCAACGGCGTCCACGTGCCGTCGTGGGACTCGGAGGAGGCCGACGAGCTCTGGACCCAGAGCTGCGGGAAGGAGCGCTGGCTCGGCGACGTGGAGGGCCTGGAGGAGAAGATCCGCGCCGTCCCCGACTGGCAGGTCTGGGAGTGCCGCTCCTCGGCCCGCAAGTCCCTGGTCCAGTTCGTGCGCCGCCAGCTCTCGCGCCAGCTCGCCGTCTCCGGCGCGCCCCCCGGCGAGTGCGACGCCGCGGGCCACATCTTCGACGTGAACACGCTGACCCTCGGGTTCGCCCGGCGCTTCGCGACGTACAAGCGCCCGAACCTCCTGCTGCACGACGAGGAGCGGCTGCTGCGCATCCTCGCCAACGCGCAGCGGCCCGTGCAGCTGGTACTCGCCGGCAAGGCGCACCCCGCGGACGCGGCCGGCCAGGCCATGATCGGGCAGTGGCAGCGCTTCATCCGGCGGCCGGGCGCGCGCGCACACGTGGTGTTCCTCAGCGACTACGACATGATCCTGGCCGAGCGCCTCGTCCAGGGCGTGGACGTCTGGATCAACACGCCCCGCCGGCCGTGGGAGGCCTGCGGCACGAGCGGCATGAAGGTGCTCGTCAACGGCGGGATCAACCTCTCGGAGCTGGACGGCTGGTGGGCCGAGGCGTACGCGCCGGAGGTCGGCTTCGCGCTTGGCGACGGCCACGAGCACGGCGACGACCCGGGGTGGGACGCGGCCGAGGCCGGGGAGCTGTACGCGCTGCTCGAGCAGCGGATCGTCCCGGAGTTCTACCGGCGCGACGCGACCGGCATCCCGACGGCCTGGGTGGCCCGCGTCCGCGAGAGCATGGCGCGGCTGACCCCGCGCTTCGCGGCGAACCGCAGCGTCCGGGAGTACGCGGAGCGCTACTACCTGCCGGCGGCGGAGGCCTATCTGCGGCGCGCGGCCGACACGGGGGCGCCGGCGGCCGACCTGATCGCGTGGGCGCGCGTGCTGGACGGCGGCTGGGCCAACCTGCGCTTTGGCGACGCGGCCATCGAGACCCGCGGCGGCGCCCTCGACGTCTCGATCCACGTCTATCTCAACGGCGTGCCGGCGGACTCGGTCCGCGTCGAGCTCTATGCGGAGGGCGCTGCCGGCGGCGGTCCCGATGTCCACGAGCTTCAGCGGGGGCAGCAGCTCGTGGGCGCCGAGAACGGCTACGTCTACCGGGGGACGGTCCCGGCGTCGCGCCCCGCCGGCGATTACACGGCGCGGATCGTGCCGCAGCGCGAGGGCGTCGCCGTCCCGCTGGAGGTGGCGCACATCCTCTGGCAGCGCTAGGGCGCGGCCGCCGTTCCCCGGGCTGCCTCCTCCCCGAGCGCGCGCCGCAGCGCCCTCTGGAGGTCGGCGAGGCGGAAGGGCTTCTGGACGAACCCGCTGGGGGCCAGTTCTGCGAAGCGCCCCTGACGCTCGAGCACGTCGTAGCCGCTGCAGAGCACCACGGGCAGCTTCGGCAACGTGGCTCTGATGCGCCGGAGCGTCTCCTCGCCGTCCATCCGCGGCATCGTGAGGTCGAGGAGGACGGCGCGGATCTCCCCGCCATGCTTCTCCAGCGTCCCGAGCGCCTCGAGGCCGTCGGCGGCCTCGAGCACGCCGAAGCCCATGGCGCGGAGCATGCGCGAGGCCATGTCCCGCACCGGCTCCTCGTCGTCGACCAGCAGGATCGCCCCGGAGCCGCGCCAGGCGCCCGGCTGAACGTCCCCGGGGGCGACTGCCGCGGCGGGGCGGGCGTCCTCGCTCGCGGGCAGGACCACGGAGAACGTCGAGCCGGCTCCCCGCCTGCTGCGCACGGACACCGCCCCGCCGTGACGGCGGACGATGCCCGCCACGACGGGCAGGCCGAGGCCGCGTCCCGCGAACTTGGTGCTGAAGAACGGGTCGAAGACCCGCGGGAGCGTCGCCGCGTCCATCCCCTCCCCCGTGTCGGCCACCTCGAGCAGGACGCGCCGGCCCGCGGCGAGGTCCCCGACGACGAGGTCCCCCGCGACCTGCTCGCCGGGCGCGAGCGCGGCGGTGCGCACGTTGATCGCCCCCTCGTGCTCCCCGATGGCCTCCGAGGCGTTGATCACGAGGTTCATCACGATCTGGCGCAGCTGCGCCGGGTCGGCCTCGACCGCGGGGAGCGCCTCGGCCAGCTCGAGGACCAGGGCGTGGCGCTTGGAGATCGACGAACCGAGCAGCTGAGCCATGTCGTGGACCAGGTCCCGGAGGGCGACCGGCTGGACCGAGATGCTGCCGCGACCCGCGTAGGCGAGCATCTGGCGGGTCAGCTCGGCCGCGTGCAGCGACGCCTTCTGAATCTGCTCGACGGACTCGCGCGCCGGGGCGTCCGGGGGCAGGTCAGCGAGGGCGAGGTCGGCGTTGCCGAGCACCGCGGTCAGCAGGTTGTTGAAGTCGTGCGCGACACCGCCGGTGAGCCGGCCGAGCGCCTCCATCTTCTGAGACTGCCGCAGCGCGGCCTCGACGCGCAGCCGCTGCGCGGTCTCGGTCTGCAGCCGCTCGACCGCCTCGAGCCCCTGTTCGGCGCGGCGCAGCGCGACCCAGGCGAGGGCAACGAGCCCGATCGTCAGCGGCAGGACGATGACCGCGAGCAGCGCCATGTCCTCGCGCCAGCGCGCGAGC
>DATDCY010000241.1 GCA_036524115.1 bacterium
GAGGATCGAATCGGGACTAACCAGGAAAATAAAGGCATCCACACCTTCGATGCCACGCAGGATTTGATCCATCCAGTTTACAGCGGGCGGAATATCCTCCCAATCCACCCATATATCGTGTTCCATTTTCACAAGCGCCTCAATGATCTTGCGCGACGTGGCCGAATCTTTTCTGGAATAGGAGACGAATAGCTTTGCCATAACTCACCTTATAAAATCAAGCTGGTGATTCCCGGATTGACCTATTCTACTTGATAAAACTTTTATGGTAAAACCAACCGCATGACATCCACAACCAACTCCAACCAAATTTCCCGCGACGCCTGGGACGCCAACGCCGAAACCTGGGATGCGCGTATGGGCGATGCAGGCAATGACTTCTTCAACCTTTTATGCTGGCCCGTGCTCGCCTCTTTTCTGGACCCGCAGCCTGATTCAGCGATCCTGGATATTGCCTGTGGCAATGGATTGACTTCGCGCCGCCTCGCCGCGTTGGGAGTCAATGTAACTGCGTTTGATTTCTCAGCTAGCCTCATCGAAAAAGCCAAAGAACGCCAAAACCCTGATTCTCGAATCTCCTATCACGTCATAGACGCAACCGACGAATCTCAACTCCTTTCCCTCGGCGAAAGCAAATTCGACTCCGCACTTTCCAACATGGCGCTCTTTGATATGCCTGAGATCGAGCCTTTGTTTAAAGCATTAAGTAAATTATTGAAGCCCAATGGAATCTTTGCCTTTTCATTGATGCATCCCGCCTTCAACAATCCTTCTGCCACGCATCTCGCCGAAGAATGGGATGATGGTCAGATCCAAACTCGTTATGCGGTTAAGGTTTCGCGTTATATCAATCAGTTCCAATCGCAGGGACTTGCCCTGCGCAACCAACCCAAACCGCAGCTTTATTTTCACCGTCCGCTCAAGGACTATCTGAACAGTGCCTTCCAAAATGGATTCATCCTTGATGGCTTTGACGAACGTGCCTTTCCACCCGATCATCCGCAAACCAGCACATTGGGGTGGGGTGGTAAATTTAGTGAGCTTCCACCTACATTGATCGCAAGGTTGAGACTGCGACAATCGTAATAAATAAAAATCTCGCCTTCTCCTCCGGAATCTAACAGTGTATTGACCTGGGGGGCTGCTGTCGCCTATTGAGGAGTTTCCGCTGTCGGGGCAACAGCGGAAACCGTTGTTGTTTCTTCAATGGGTCTGCTCATCGCGCACCCCCGCCAATGGCTGGAATCCGGCGACGCTGGTTGGCAGCTACGATGGCACAGGGGGGGGGCGTCGTCAAATCGGACTTCACACGAGGCGGCGCGCTTCCGGACGGGGTTTCTGGAAGGTTCCGGATGAAGCCCCGGGAGGATGTCGGCCTAGGTCGGGCTCCACTCCCTCCGGCGCGGCGCAGGGTTCTCCCGTTCCTTGACGGTGTGGCCGAGGCTGCGCAGTTCGTCGACGACGGCGCAGACGAGCTTGTCGAGGCTGGCGTCGATCTCCGGCGTCAGCGCCAGGCCGGTGGTGAGCTCCTTCGGCTCCACGCCGAACATGGTGATCGCGGCGGGAAGGGAGTCGGTGATGAGCGCAGTCGCCAGCACGTCGGAGAGGCCGATCTGGTGCGGGCTGATCCGCTGGTGAAAGGTCCGCGGGACGTCGTCGCCCTCGACGCGGAAGACGGTCCCGGGCGGGTGCCCCGCCGCGATCGCGTCGATGACGATCACGTGCTCCCTCCCGTCGAGGTAGCGCAGCAGCTCGACGCCCGCGGTGCCGCCGTCCAGCAGCTCAACCTCCTCGTCGAAGTCGAAGCGGCGCCGCAGTTCGTCCAGCGCGTGGATGCCGACGCCCTCGTCCGTGAGCAGCACGTTGCCGATCCCCAGCACCAGTGTCTTCACGCCACCTCCGGATGCGAAAAAGGCCCGGGAGGACCTCACGTCCCCCCGGGCCGCGTTCTTCGAGTTCCCTACAGCGCCCTGACCTTGATCGTCTTGTTCCGCTTCTTGTCCACGATGTGGATGGCGCAGGCGAGGCAGGGGTCGAAGGAGTGGATGGTGCGGATGACCTCGAGCGGGCGGTCCGGGTCGGCGACCGGCGTGCCGACGAGGGCGGCCTCGTAGGGGCCGGGCGCGTCCTGGCCGTTGCGCGGGCAGGAGTTCCAGGTGCCCGGGACGACGCCCTGGTAGTTCTTGATCTGCCCGTCCTGGATGACGATCCAGTGCGAGAGCGTGCCGCGCGGGGCCTCGTGGAAGCCGAAGCCCTTCTGCTCGCCCTTCGGGAAGACCGGCTGGTTGAACGTCGTGACGTCGCCCTTGCCGATGTTCTCCATCAGGGCCGCGAACTGCGCCTGCATGCTGTCGTTGAGGATCGCGCAGCGGATCGTGCGCGCGCCGATGCGGCCGATGGTCGAGTGCAGCGCGCCGACGCCGACCTTCGTCCCCGCCAGCGAGCTGACGGTGTCGAGCACCGCGCCGACGTACTTCTTCGCGCCCTCGTGGCCGGCGGCGACCATGCAGAGCACGTTCGCCAGCGGGCCGACCTGGGCCGGCTGCCCCTTGAAGGTCGGGCTCTTGACCCACGAGTACTTGCCGCCGGCGGACTCGGTGACGCTGTCCTTCCAGTCGGAGTACTTCGGGACCGTCTCCTCCTCCCACGGGTGGCGGGTCCAGTCGCCGTCGTACCAGGAGTGCTTGATGCTCTCCGCGACGTTGTCGCGGAAGTTCGGGTCCTGGTAGCTGGTGATGGGCATGAACTTCGAGAGGTCGCCGTCCGGGATGTAGCCGCCGGGGAGGAAGAACTTCGTCCCCTTGGTGTCCATCGGCATGTCGGGCACCGAGAGGTAGTTCGTCGTCCCCTTGCCGATGCCAGTCCACGGGGCGTACATCGCGGCGATGGCGCAGGTGTCGGGGATCATGACCTGATGGACGAAGTCGCGGGCCTCATCCAGCAGCGTCTTGACGTAGTAGAGCCGCTCCATGTTCAGGACGTCCGGCGCGTCGGGGTTGATCGGGTTGGTCACGCCGCCGACGGTCAGCGTCTGCACGTGCGGGGTCTTGGAGCCGAGGATGCTGACGATCATGTTGATGCGGCGCTGGTAGTGCAGCGCCTGCAGGTAGTGGTGCGCCGCCAGCAGGTTGACGTCCGGCGCGAGCTTCATCGCGGGGTGGCCCCAGTAGCCGCTGCCGTAGATGCCGAGCTGCCCGGACTTGACGAAGGCCGCCAGCCGGTCCTGCGAGGCCTTGATCTCGGCCACCGTGTTGTGCGGCCAGGGCGAGATCTTCGCGCCGAGGGCGGCCGCGCCCTTCGGGTCGCCCTTGGTGACCGCCGAGACCAGGTCGACCCAGTCCAGCGCCGCCAGGTGGTAGAGGTGCACGATGTGGTCGTGGGTGGCGTGCGCCCCCATCATGATGTTGCGGATGTACTGGGCGTTGAGCGGGATCTCCAGCCCGAGGGCATTCTCGACCGAACGCACTGAAGCCAGTGCGTGGACGGTCGTTCAGACTCCGCAGAACCGCTGCGTGAACGCCCAGGCGTCCCGCGGGTCCCGTCCTTTCAGGATGACTTCGACGCCGCGCCACATCGTGCCGGACGACCAGGCCTTGGAGACCTTCCCGCCCTCCACCTCGCACTCGATGCGCAGGTGGCCCTCGATCCGGGTGACCGGGTCAATTGCGATTCTCGCCATAACGCTTCTCTCCTCCCTCTCGCGGTGTTAGGCGTGCTCCGGCGCGGGCAGCACGGGCAGTTTCTTGACGAAGATCAGGTAGGCCAGGAACTCGATCGCGATGATCGCCAGCGTCACGAGGATCTCCTGGACCGACGGGAAGTAGGTCCACCCCTTCCCGGGCTGGAAGCCGATGATGTACATGTTGAACTTGAGCACCCCGCAGGCGAGCAGCAGCACGAAACCCGACTGGCAGAGGTTCTTCGCGCTCGTGCGCCTGGCGGCCGGGGCGATCATCGCCAGTGCCGTGACGAAGAGCAGGTTCTCGACCCAGAACATCAGGCCGGCCATGCCGGAGAAGGCGCTGGCCAGGGCGCCGCTGAGCAGCAGGTCGGCCCAGCGCACGACCAGGTAGGCGATCATCAGCCCCGGGATCACGCCGGCGAGCTTCGAGAGCAGGTGGGTCTCGAACGGGCGCCCGAACGAGACCGCCGAGAGGTAGGACTCGAAGAGCACGATGGCGTAGCCCATGAGGATGGCCGTGATCACGTTGTAGTACGGCAGCAGGCCCGACTGCCACAGCGGCGAGAGCTTGTAGCCGCTGATGATCATCATCGAGCCGAGCGAGGACTGGTGCATGGTCGGCAGCAGCACGCCGACCGCCACCAGGATGAACATGATCTTGTTGTAGCCCTTCGACGCGTTGGGCCCGCCGAAGCCCTCGAGGAAGGCGGGCATGAACTCCAGCACCAGGATGCCGCAGTAGGTCGCGATGCACAGCGCCACTTCGAGCATGACCGAGTTGAAGTTCATCAGGCCGGGGTTGAAGATGTTGAGCATGTTCCAGTAGCGCCCGATGTCGACGAAGACCGACACGCCGGCCAGGCCGTAGCCGAACATGCTGGTCATCACCGCCGAGCGCACCAGCGGGTGGTACTGCCCCTTGTTGAAGACGTAGACCAGCAGCGCCATCGCGTAGCCGCCGCAGCCGATGGCGGTGCCGATGAGCACGTCGTAGGTGATCCAGATCCCCCAGGGGTAGCCGTCGCTCATGTGCGAGACGGCGCCGATGCCGAACATGAAGCGCTTGGCCAGGACGAAGGCGCCGATGCCCGCGAAGGCCAGCGCGATGGCGAACATCCTCGTGAAGAGGGGCCCGCCGACGGGTTCGTGTTTTACGCTCATGCTTGCGCTCCTCCCCCTACTCGTGGTCCCGGGTGGACTTGTAGGCGGTGAAGAGGAGACCGGCCAGGAGAATGCCGGGCGCGATCATCCCCTTGTAGAGGGTGTGCTGGAGGGTCTCGGACTTGGCCGCGTAGGCCGCTTCGGGGAGCTTCGGCAGCCCGATCCTGTCGAACGGCACCCCGGAGAGCACCAGGCACTGCGTGCCCCCGACCTCGTGCAGGCCGTAGGCCTGCTTCTGGTAGTTCGCGACCACCGAGCGCACCCGCCGGCCGGACTCCATGTGGTTCAGCGGATACTCGTAGTAGCTCCCCGGCTGGAGCGCCAGCCGCCGCTCGGCCTCGGCGCGCAGGTCCGCGGTCTTCCCGTAGACCGTCGCCCCGACGGGACAGGCCTCGGCGCACGCCGCGTACTTGTTCTCCTTGAGCCGGTGGTTGCAGAGCTGGCACTTGCGGATCTGGGGGAAGGCCTGGTCCCACTCGAAGCGCGGGATCAGGAACGGGCAGGCGATCGAACAGTAGCGGCAGCCGATGCACGCGTCCTTGTTGTAGGTCACGACGCCGGTCTGGGGGTCCTTGACCATCGCCGAGACCGGGCAGGCCGAGACGCACGCGGCGTGCACGCAGTGCATGCACTGCTGCTTGACGAAGGAGTACCCGCCCTCGGTGTCCTTCGCGCCGTCGCCGGCGCGGTACGCCTTGATGACGTTCACGGTGCGCCCCGAGAGGTCGCTCGCGGCGTCCCAGATCGGCGGCTCGCCGGTGACGGTCTCGTAGGGCGGCTGCTTCATCCCGTCGGACCAGAGCGCGCCGCCCGGAACGCTGTTGGTCTCCTTGCAGCTGGCGACGCACGCCTTGCAGCCGATGCAGAGCGTCGCGTCGTAGAGCAGCCCGACGGCGCCGGGCGGCAGCTCCTTCGCGCCCGACGCCTGCGCGGGCAGGCCGTCGGCGGCGATGAGCAGCCCGCTCGCCGCGGTCAGCTTGAGAAAGTCTCGCCTCTCCATCGCCGTCTCCTTGTTACTTCTTTTTGCCTTCCTCGGCCTGGCCGACCTGCTTGCTCGTGGCGAGCCCCGCGCCGATCGCCGCGCCGACGACCGCCGCGGCCACCGCGGCCGCGCCCGCGGTCACGCCGCCGCCCTTGGGGGCCTCGACGTTCGGGAAGAAGGCCGGCGGGGTGACGTTCACGAGGCGCGCCGGGCTGTGCAGCGGCACGTTGAAGCCGACGCCCTGCTCCGAGCAGCCGAAGCACGGGGCGCCCATGCCCACCGGCCAGGAGCTGGCGCCGACGTCGCCGAAGGTGAGCGTCGAGCAGTTGTTGTACGTCTCGGGGCCCTTGCAGCCGAGCTTGTAGAGGCAGTAGCCCTGGCGGTGCGCGTCGTCGCCGAACTTCTCGGCGAAGCGGCCGGCGTCGAAGTGCGGCCGGCGCTCGCAGTTCTCGTGGATCAGCCGCCCGTAGGCGAACTTCGGCCGGCCCTTGCCGTCGAGCTCCGGGAGCTTGCCGAAGGTCACGAAGTAGAGCACCGAGGAGAGGAAGTTGTAGGGGTTGGGCGGGCAGCCCGGGATGCTCATGACAGGGAGCTTCTCCAGGCCCTTCATCTTCAGGACCTCGGCCGCGCTCGTCGCGCCGGTCGGGTTCGGCGTGGCGCTGGGCATCCCACCCCACGACGAGCAGGAGCCGATCGCGATGCAGGCCGCCGCGTTCTTGCCGGCCCTCGCGAGGAGGTCGATGACGGGCTCGCCGTTGATCTTGCAGTAGATGCCGTTGTCCTTGACGGGGAACGCGCCGTCCGCGACGAGAACGTAGCCGCCCGCGTGGATCGCCGCATCGAGCGCCTCGTTGGCCTGCTTGCCGCAGCCGGCCTGGAGGGTCTCGTGGTACTCGAGCGAGATCAGATCGAGGATCAGGTGCTCGAGCGTGGGGTGCGTGGCGCGCAGGAGCGTCTCGGTGCAGCCCGTGCACTCCTGCGCGGAGATCCAGACAACCGGCAGGCGCTTGGCCGTGGCAGCCTCCGCGATGGTGGCGCCGAAGCTCGCGTCGAGGCCCATGTACACCGCCGCCGCGGTGCAGACCTTGACGAAGTCGCGCCGCGACAACCCGCTCCCGAGGGTCCCTCCCGAGTCGACGTGCTGGCATGCCGTGCACTTCATCTGCGCTGCCTCCTTTGTGGAGTGGGGGTTGCAGGGGAGACCGAGGGAAGGGTGGTGCGGGGGCCGCACATGCACACCGCGACCGTACCCGTTTGCACCCGCCTTCCCCTCCCGTCGGTGCTGCCGTCCCCGGGTTCGCGGAGCACCCCGGGACAGCGTCCAGTGGCTACCGTTCTACCTTATATCCGATGGGTGTCAAGGAATTTCCCACACGCCTAACACCCTAATTCTTGTCGGGAATATTCCCTGTAAGCGCACTTGGAATATGGGGATATGGGACGTTCCCCCGGGCACGCGGCGAGATGATTTGTGCCCAAACGAACAAGACTTCGTGAAAATGGGCGCAACATCAAGGGCCGCTCTGGAGGAACGCGGACAGAGAGTAGAGATCGAACCACGACAGGTTCCGGAAGGCGGGCATGCGCGACGTGGGGGACGTGCCTCCCCCGGGGTTCGTGATCTGCGCTCTGATCGAGGCGCCGCTGCGGCGGGACGCGACGTAGGTCAGGTCCGGGGCGCCGCCGCCGCCCATGCCGCCGAAGCGGTGGCAGCCCGGGCACCCCTCGCGCACGAAGACCTCGCGCCCCTGGCTCGCGCACCCGCCGAGCGCAAACCCGGCCGCGAGCAGGAGGGCGCCCGGGAGTGTCCGTCGCGAAGGCATGGGGCAAATCTAGGGCCCGGGCCGCTTGACAACAAGTCCCCCGGCCGTGCTCAATGCTGCCGCCGACGTTCGTTCGGCGGGAGCGTCCATGTCGGAGGAGCAGCACGGTCCGCCCGGGGCCCTGACGCCGGAGATCGTCGCCTATCTCGAGCGCGACGGCGTCGAGGTGGCGGCGTGCCCCGGCGAGGTCCTCGTGCGCCGCGGCGAGCCCGGCCGCGCCTTCTGGGTCGTGCTCGAGGGCACCGTCGAGGTGCGGCTGGCCGGCGAGGATGGGGTGCACCTGCCGCTGGCGCGCCTCGGGCCCGGCGCCACCTTCGGCGAGATGGCGCTGGTCACGGGGGACCCGGTGTCGGCCGACGCGGTGGCGCTGGCGCCGGTGCGCCTGCTGCGCTACCCCGCGGAGCGCTTCCGCCGTGCCCTCGGCGAGTGCGAGCCGCTGCGGACGCTCGTGATGGCGCGGATGGCCGCGAACCTCCGCGGCACGAGCGCGGAGGTCTGGAACTTCTTCCAGCAGGCGCGCGCGCTCAACGTGCTCGTCGGCCCGCAGCGGCAGGCCGGGCCGCTCATCGCGGGGAGCGGGGCGATGAAGCCGGTGCGCGAGGCGATCGCGCGCCTCGCGCACGAGCAGCGGCCGGCGCTCGTCAGCGGCGAGCCCGGGACGGGCAAGCTCTTCGTCGCGGCGAAGATCCACGAAGCCGCGGGCCGCGAGGGCGCGCCGTTCATCGCCGTGGACTGCCGCACGCTCGATGCGGCCAAGGCGATGCGGTTTCTCTTCGGCGCGGAGCAGGCGTGCGCAGCCGGCGAGGAGGACGCGCACGCGCTGCGCCGGTACGGCGCGCTGCAGCTGGCGCACGAGGGGACCCTCGTGCTGCGGCACATCGAGGCGCTGCCCGCCGCGGCCCGGGAGGCGCTCGCCCGGTACGCCGCCCTGCGTCCCGCGTATCCGGTCAGCAGGCTGATCGCGACCACGACGCTCGGGCCGCAGGCGCTCGCCGCGGCGGCCCCCGAGCTGGGCGCGGCGTTCGACGGGGGCGCCGTCGCGCTCCCGCGGCTGCTGGAGCGGCGCCGCGACATCCTGCCGCTGGCGGCGCGCTTCCTCGCCGACGCCGCGCGGCACGAGCCGAGGTCCTTCGGCCGCTCGGCCGAGCACGCATTGCTCTCGCAGCGCTACGCGCACCGCAACGTCGCGGAGCTGCGCGAGGCGGTCGCCGTGGCCGCCGTCATCGCGGACGGCCCCGAGATCCGCGGCGAGCACATCTTCACCGGGCCGGCGGGGGAGGGCGGCGTCCACGAGATCGATCTGACGCGGTTCGCGGCCGTCCGCCGGTTGACCTCGCCGGCGCTGCTCGCGGCGCTGCGCGCGGCCGTCTTCGCCGTCTTCGCGGGGATCGCCGCCGCGAGCGTCGCGCTGCCGGACACGCGCGCCGGGGCGGTCGCCAACGCACTGACGTGGGGGCTCTGGGAGCCGGCGCTGTTCGTGTGTTTCCTGTTCCTCGGGCGCGTCTGGTGCACGGTGTGCCCGCTCTCGAGCGCGGGGCGCCTCGCCGCGCGGCTGCAGTGCCTCGGCCGTGCGCCCGGCCCCTGGCTCAAGAGCGGCGCGGTCTGGTTCATCAGCGCGGGGTTCCTGCTCATCATCTGGTCACAGCACGCGTTCCACATGATGGAGCGGCCGCGCGCCGGCGGCCTGCTGCTGCTC
This sequence comes from bacterium, assembly GCA_036524115.1. Taxonomy (NCBI): domain Bacteria; species bacterium. The sequence goes on from DATDCY010000241.1 coordinate 9,345, forward strand.
GCGCTGTTTGCCTGCGCGGTGGTCTCGGCGATGATCTGGCGCCGCGAGGTCTGGTGCCGCTACCTCTGCGCGCTGGGCAACTTCGGCGCGGTCCATGCCCTGCCGGCGGTGCTCAACGTCCGCTCGAACCCGAGCGTCTGCGGGACGATGTGCACGACGCACGAGTGCTTCAAGGGGACGGCGCAGACCACCGGCTGCCCGGTCTTCCACCACCCGCTCTACGCGAACGAGAGCCACGCCTGCAAGCAGTGCTACCAGTGCCTGCGCGTCTGCCCGCACGGCTCGGCGCGCCTGTGGCTGCGCCTGCCGCTGCAGAGCGTGTGGGCGCAGGCGGACATCGGCGGGGCGCTCGTCCCGTTCGCGCTCTTTCTCTTCTTCTTCGCGCCAGCGATGCTCGCGTCGCAGGGCGGCGGCTGGGCGGGGACGACCGCGGGGTTCACGGCGACGGCACTCGGCGCGTTCGCGGCCGCGGCGCTCCTCGCGCCGCGGCTGCCGCGCCTGCTCGCGCCGGGCGGGCACCCGGGGCCGGCGCTCGCGACGCGCGCGGCCCTCGCGTTGCTGCTGCTCGCCTGGGGGCCGGCAATGGCCTTCCAGCTACGGCACGTCGGGGTGCTGAGCGCGGTGCGTCTCCATGCGCAGCCCGGGGGGATCATGGCGCGTCTGCTGCCGGCGGAGGGACTCACCGTGCTGGCGCTGGCGCAAGTCGAGGCCGTGCTCGCGGCAGGCATCCTTGGCGGGATCTGCCTGATGGGGATCGGCGGGCGACTGCGGCGCGGCGGCGAGGAGTGGTCGACGGCGCGCTGGCGGGGCTTCCTCGCGATCTGCGCCGCGTACCTCGCCGGCAGCCTCGCGCTGGTGCTCGGGGACTAGCGGCCCGGCGGTCCGGCCGCCGGCGTCACCGCCGCGGCCGCGCGATCCCGCGGGCGAGGTCCGCCGCCGCCGCGGCGAGTGCCAGCGGATTCGGAGCGGCGAGGACGCGGTCGCACAGCGGCGCGTAGGCCGCAATCGCCGAGTCGCCGCTTCCCCAGAGGGAGACCGGCTCCGGGACGATCCAGACGAGGTGCCGGCAGCGCCGCCGCAGGGTCTCGAGTTCCCATTCTTGGGCGGGGAAGCGGTTGTTGCGGGCGTCCCCGAGGATCACGACCACGCTGCGTCCGCCGGCCGCGCGCGGGAAGTCGCGGTTGAAGCGCCGGAGCATCTCGCCGTGGTCCGAGAGCGCGTCGAGCGGCAGGTGCGGCGCGAGGGCCGCGGCGATCTCGGCGGCCGGCGCGCCGGCGAGTTCGCGGGGGATCTCCGCGGGTCGGTCGACGTAGGCGAAGGCGCGCACGCCGGCGAAGGCGCCGCGCAGGCGGCCGAGGATCAGCAGGAACAGCGACGCGGCCCGGCGCACCGAGCCCGAGAGGTCTGCGAGCAGGACGAGGTCGCGGCGCGAAGGCACGCGCGCCTTCCTGCGGAGCACGAACGGGACGCCCCCGTGCACCAGGTTGGCGCGCAGGGTGGCCGTCATGTCCAGGCGGCCGCGCCGGGAGCGGCGGCGCCGGCGGCCGAGGCGCGTGACCAGCCGCCCTGCCAGTGCCTCCATCGCCGCGGCGGCCTCGCGCTCCTCGGCGGCGCCCCAGCGCTCCCGGAAGCCCTTGGCGAGGGCGCCCCGTCGCGCGGCGTCG
>DATDCY010000242.1 GCA_036524115.1 bacterium
CGCAGGTCCCCGAGCTCATCCGCGCCGGCCAGCTCGCGCAGCAGCGGCACGGGGTCGGCGCGCAGCGCCGCGAAGAGCTCCGGCAGCAGCCGCAGCGAGGCGCGCAGCGCGGCGACGTCCCGCGGCGGCGCTGTGTTGAGCGCGATGCGGCTGGCCAGCCGCTCCAGGTCGAGGATGCCTGCGAGTGTGCCGCGCAGGCGCCGGCGCAGGTGTTCCTCGGCGGCGAGCCGGTCGACGGCATCGAGGCGCGCGCGGATCTCCCCGGGGTCCATCAGCGGCGCGCCGATCCACGCGCGCAGGCGCCGGGCGCCGAGCGGGGTGCACGTGGCGTCGAGGACGCCGAGGAGGCTGCGCTCGCGACGGCCGTCCTCGAGGTTCGCGAACAGCTCGAGGTTGCGCCGGGTCGCCGCGTCCAGCGCCATCCGGCCGCCGGCGTGCCAGGGCGTCAGGCGCGTGATGTTGACGAGCGGCCGCCGCTGCGTCGCCCGCAGGTAGCGCAGGAGCGCTCCCGCCGCCGTGATCCCCTCGGCGTAGCCCTGGCACCCGAAGCCGTCGAGCGTGGCGGCGCCGAAGTGCTCGAGCAGCGCGCGGCGCGCCGAGTGCGGCTCGAAGGCGCCGGGGTCGTCCTGGCGGGTCACGGTCACGCCCGGGGCCGTGCGCGCGATCGCCGCCTCGAGGTCGGGGGGCACGGCGGCGGGCACGAGCACCTCGGCGGGAGCGAAGTCCTCGAGGCGGTCCTCGAATTCACGTCGGTCGGCGGTCGGGACCTCGTGGAGGAGGAACTCGCCCGTGGAGAAGTCCAGGGCCGCCAAGCCGGTGCGGGACCGACCCGGCGCGACGGCGACGAGGTAGTTCGTCTCGCGCCCCTCGAGGAGACGCTCGTCCAGCACCGTGCCGGGGGTGATCACGCGGGTGACCTCCCGCCGGACGATGCCCTTGGCGGTGGCGGGGTCCTCCACCTGGTCGCAGACGGCGACCTTCCGGCCGGCCTTGAGCAGGCGCGTGATGTAGCTGTCGGCGGAGTGCACGGGGATGCCACACAGCGGCACGGGGTCGGCCTTCGAGCGATCGCGGGAGGTCAGGGCGATGTTGAGGATCCGCGAGGCCTCCCGCGCGTCGTCGTAGAACATCTCATAGAAGTCCCCGAGGTGGAACAGGAGGATGGCGTCGGGATGCTCCTGCTTGATGCGCTCGTACTGGCGCATCAGGGGGGTCGCTGCGCTCATCGGCGGACGATCCAACTGCCCGTGAGGTCTCGGAAAATCGGCTCTGACGGCAGATCCATGCGCGGGATCATAGGGCTTGCCGGAAGGCGAGTCAACAACACCGGCGGTTCGGAATAGGCTGCGCAGGTCAGGCGCGAGCAGGATTCTTCGTCCCGGCAAGGCAGGACCGAAGCCTGCGAGGAGGCGTACTGGTGTACGCCGCACGAGCAAGGCGCGGGCCAACGCCGCCGGGGCGGAGAAGACCCTCGCGAGTGACCCGCGCTACCCGGTCCTGGGCGGGAGGGGGAAGCGGGTGCGGAGGGTGAACTTGAAGTCCAGCACCCCGATCACCAGGGGGCCCAGCAGCAGCGGTGGATAGGCGGCGAAGGCCACGGCGAGCATCGTGCGGCCCAGTCGCGAGAGCCCGGCGCGCGAGACGAAGAACAGGACGATGGAGAGCCCCTGGAGCAGGTAGGCGAAGAGCAGCGGCAGCAGCACGTTGAGGGCGACGGTGGCCACCGGCCGGCTGGGGACGAGGGCGAGAGCGAGCACCGGGATGAGCAGCCAGACGAGCGCCTCGGGCAGCGCGAACGCGGTGAGGTCGGGCTGGGGGACCGCGGCCCCGCGGCGTGCGAGGAACCGCGCGGCGAGCAGCGCGTTCACGGAGCACTCGATGTAGATCGCGATGAGAGCGACGGCGGGCAGGACGCGCCGCATGACCGCGAGGACCTCCTCGAGCTGCTTGAGCGCGGCGGCCCCCGCGGCCCCCTCGCCGGCGGCATCCCCGATCTCCGTGAAGGCCGCCCGCAGCTGCTCCTCGAGGATGGCCCCGGGGTTGCGGGCAAATTCGGGCGAGAAGAGGAACGCGGCCCCGAGGACCAGCGCCGTGATCGCCACGGCGGCGACGGCGGCGGGGACGGCGACGCCCCGCCCGCGGGCGAGCGCCGTGCCGAGAAACGCCGCGGGCAGCGCGTGCTCCAGCGCGAACAGCAGCGTCACCGGCGGCGGCAGGACCGGCAGCAGCGCGGCCGCGGCCAGCACGCTCCCGAGCAGGCCGACCCTGAGGCCGTGGCGCGCGGCCAGCCAGACCAGGGGCGCTCCGGAGACGAAGCCGAGGGGCTGGCCGAGGAGCGGCACGAACACGCCCGCCGCGAAGAGCAGGCCTGAGAGCGCGCAGGCCGGGAGCAGGTCGGCGGCTTCTCGGCTCAGGCGCATCGGTCGGGCAGCGCGCGGCCCCGGCAGGAACCCGCCGGGGCCGGACGCCGAGACGACGGCCTAGTGGGCGGCCGCGAAGGGGATGAGCGCGATCGAGCGCGCCCGCTTGATCGAGGTCGTCAGGCTGCGCTGGTGGCGGGCGCAGGTCCCCGTGATCCGCCGGGGAATGATCTTGCCGCGCTCGCTGACGTACATCTTCAGCAGCTTGGCGTCCTTGTAGTCGATCATCACGACCTTGTCCTCGCAGAACTTGCACGACTTGCGCTTCTGGAAGCGCTTTCTCTTGACCGGTTCCATCGCCATTCCCGTTCTCCCCCGCGGGCGCGTCGCGCCCGCCGTCAATTTTGGTGTGATCCTCGCCCGTGCGGCCCGCAGCGCGCTAGAAGGGCGGCATCTCGTCGGGGCCGAGGTCCGCGAGGGGGTCGGCCTCCTGCGCCTGCCCGCCACCGGCCCCGCGACCCTGTCCCTGCCCCTGGCCCTGGCCGCCGATGAACTGGACGTTGTTCGCCGTCACCTCGAGCTTGGAGCGGGTCTGCCCGTCCTTCTCCCACTTGCTGTACGAGAGCCGGCCCTCGATCGCGACCTGCCGGCCCTTGGCGAGGTACTCGCTGCTGGTCTCGGCCATGCGGCCGAAGACCTTGACGTCGACGAAGCAGGGCTCGTCCTTCCACTCGTCACCCACCTTGCGGCGGTTGTTCACCGCGACCCCGAAGCTGGCGATCGCGGTCCCGGCCGGCGAGTAGCGCAGCTCCGGGTCGCGCGTGAGGCGACCGACGAGGATGACGACGTTGATGTCGGCCATGGCGGCCTCTACCCCTCGGCGGGGGCGGCGGCCTGCACCGTGCCGGGAGCCTCGGCGGCCGCGGCGGCCGCGGCGGCGGCCTGGGCGGCGGCGGCAGCCTGGAGGAAGTTGACCTCCTTCTCCTCGAGCTTGACGGTGAGGAAGCGCAGCAGGTCTTCGTTGATCTTCATGCTGCGCTCGAGCTCGCGGACCGCCGTCGCCGGCGCGCGATAGCGGTACAGCGCGTAGTGGCCGTTCTGGAAGTGGCGGATGGTGTAGGCGAGCTTCTTCTTGCCGAGGTCCGCCTGGTGGAGGATCTCGGCCCCCTCGCGCACGAGGATGCCGCGGTAGTTCTCGATCAGCTCCGCGATCTCCTGGTCGTTGAGGGTGGGCCTGACGATGAGGATGGTTTCGTAGAACTTCTGCACGGCGCGGTTCCCTCCTTCCGGATGTCAAGCCCGCGGCCCTGGCCGCGGGCAAGGAAGTGCCTTCCCCCCACGGGAAAGCGGTGTCTTATACCACGGGCGCCCGCGGCGGCGCAAGCGCGATCCGCGCGTGCGCGCGGCCACGTCTACTCTTTTGGTCCGCGCGCAGGCGCGGATCCGGCGGTTTCGCCGGGGTCAGGGTTGCAGGCGTTCATCGCCGCCGCGGGGCCGCGCGCGAGGAGCACCTCGATCGCCTCGACCCCCCGCGCGAGCACCTCGGGGAGGGCCGCCCGCTCCGCGGCGCCGAACTCCTGGAGCACCCAGGCCTCGGCGGGGACCCCCTCGGGGGGGCGCCCGACGCCGATCTTCAGGCGTAGGAATCCAGGGTCCGCGAGGTGCTCGAGGATCGAGGCGATGCCGCGGTGGCCGCCCGCGCCGCCGCCGGCGCGCAGCCGCAGGCGGCCGAAGGGCAGGTCCATGTCGTCGTGGGCGACCAGCAGGGAGGCGGCATCGGTCCCCGTGAAGGAGAGGATGCGGCGCACGGCCTCACCCGAGCGGTTCATGAAGGTCTGCGGCTGCGCCAGCAGGCAGCGCCTGCCCGCGATCCGCCCCTCGCCGACCCGCGAGCCGTGGCGTTCGCGCCCCAGGTCGATGCCGTGAGCCGCGGCCAGCCGCTCGACCAGCAGGAAGCCGGCGTTGTGGCGGGTGCGCTCGTAGCGGGTCCCGGGGTTGCCGAGGCCGACGAGAACGCTGTCGAACGCCATGGTGCTCCGAGATCTCCGCCGCAAACGGAAAAGGCGGCCCCGGGTGACCGGTCGCCGCCTTTCCCGGGCCGCGCTGCCCGCGCGGCGCCGCGCCGCTACTCCTCGGCGGCCTTGCGCTCGCGGATGACCTCGGGCTCGGCCGTCTCCGTGGAGGGCGCGACCGCGGCCTCCTCAGCGCCGAGACCGGCCACGGCAGCGACCGTCTGGTCGGCGGCGTCGAGGACGGTGACCCCGGCGGGGACGGCGAGGTCGCGCACGTGCACCGCGCCGCCGAGGGAGAGCCCCGAGACGTCAACCTTGATCGAGGCGGGGATCGCCGTCGGCAGGCACTCGACGTTCAACTCGTGCATCGCCTGGGTGAGCATGCCGGTCTTCTGGGCCACCGCCACCGGCGTGCCGACGAACTCCAGCGGGACGCGGACCTCGATGGCGCGGTCGAGCGAGACGACATAGAAGTCGACGTGCGACGGCAGCGGCTTGAGCGGGTCGTACTGGATCTCGCGGACGATGACCTTCTTCGCCGCGGCGTCGCCGCCGACCGTCAGGTCGATGAGCGCGTTCTCGCCCGAGACGTGCAGCAGCTTGAGGAAGCCCTTCGGGTCGATGGACACGCTCAGCGGCTCGGTCCCGGGGCCGTACACCACCGCGGGGCACAGCCCCCGGGCGCGGAGCTTGTTCATCCCGGACTTGCCACGCTCGTTCCTGATCTCGGCGGCCAGCGCAACGCTCGTCATCTCGTCACTCCTTGTATTTTCATTTGTCGGTGAGCAGCGGATATTAGTCGAAAACCTCGAGGATGTAAAGGACGGCACCCAGAGGGGAAGGCGGTCGTCGTGACGGTCGGACAGGACCCCGGAGCCCGCCCGGTCCTAGACGAACAGCGAGCTGACCGACGCGTTCTCGTGGATCCTCCGGATGCCCTCGCCGAGCAGCGCCGCCACCGACAGCACCGTGATCTTCGCGGCGCCCCCGTCCTTCGGCGGGATCGTGTTCGTGACCACGACCTCCTCCAGCGGCGAGCCCTGGATCCGCTCGATCGCCTTGCCGGAGAGCACGGCGTGCGTGGCGGCGGCGAACACCTGCGAGGCGCCCTTGGCCTTGACGGCGCTGGCGGCCTGCACGAGCGTCCCGGCCGTGTCGATCATGTCGTCGATGAGGATCGCCGGGCGGCCCTCGACGTCGCCGATGATGTTCATGATCTCCGCGACGTTCGGCGCCAGGCGGCGCTTGTCGATGATGGCGAGCGAGGCGTCGAGCCGCTTGGCGAAGTTGCGCGCGCGCTCCACGCCGCCGGCGTCCGGGGAGACGACGACCGGCCGCTCGAGCCCCTTGCGGCGGAAGTACTCCAGGAGCACGGGCGCCGCCCAGAGGTTGTCCACGGGGATGTCGAAGTAGCCCTGGAGCTGGCCGGCGTGCAGGTCGGTGCAGAGCACCCGGTCGGCGCCCGCGGCGGTGATGAGGTTGGCGACGAGCTTGGCCGTGATCGGCACGCGCGGCTCGGCCTTGCGGTCCTGCCGCGAGTAGCCGTAGTAGGGGAGCACGACGGTGATGCGGAAGGCCGAGGCCCGCCGCAGCGCGTCGATCATGATCAGCAGCTCCATGAGCGTGTCGTTCACCGGCGGGCAGGTGGACTGGATCACGAAGACGTCGCGCCCGCGGGTGTTCTCGCTGATGCGGACCATGATCTCGCCGTCCGAGAAGCGCCCGACCACCGCGGCGCCGAGCGGCACGCCGAGGTAGGCGCTGATCTCGCGCGCGAGGACGGGGTTGGCGTTTCCGGCGAAGAGTTTCATCTCGTGCACGGCCCGTATCCTCCCCTGATCGAGGCCGGCACGCGCGCTGCCGTCCGCGCCGGCCGCCGCGGACGCCCTGGAACGGAGGGGAACCTTAGCCGATCCCTCCCCGCGTTGTCAATGAATACCGCGCTGTCCCAGCAGAGCGGCAGGCATCTCACCACCGGAACGAGCCTTGGGCTGGCTCACGGGGAACGGGGGCGAAGAGGTCAAGAAACGCGTCCGCGCGTCACGCGCGGATCTGGGCGCTGTTGACAGGCCGCCGCGCCGCTCTGGTATGATCCCGACCATGCGTCTCTCGAAATGTGCGCCGCTGCGCCGCGCCGGCGCGTGCC
>DATDCY010000243.1 GCA_036524115.1 bacterium
CTGGCTCGGCGCCGCGGTGCGGAGCATCGGCGCGATGGGCGGGGGGGCGGGAGCGGCGGCGGCGCTCGAGACCGCCGAGCGGGAGTACCTCGAGCGGCTCGCCGAGTGCCTGCGGGAAGTGCACGCCGCGGACCGGCGCCAGGGACTGGCGAACCTCTTCTGGCTGGCGCACAGCGGCGAGATCGCCGCGGAGATCGACCGCTGCTGCGCGGGGGCGGGGACGCCGCAGCAGGTGCGCTACCAGCTGCACCCGCTCGTCAGCGGCCTGCTGCGCCGCGGCGAGGAGCGCGCGCGGCCGGCGGCGAGCCGCTCCCAGCGCCTCGTCCACGACTTCCGGACGGGGGAGGGTGAGAGCGACGCCCTCGTCGCCGCGATCTTCGACGACCAGCTCGCTCTCACCGAGAGCGACCCGCGCGCCTTCGACCCGGGACGGGCGCTGATCGCGGCGAACCCCCGCTTCCGCATCCAGGCGGCGGGCTTCGTCGAGATCAGCGACGTGTTGCGGAAGGAACTGGCGCGGGCGCTGAGCGCGGGCGAGCGCGGGCTGGCGCAGGCGCTCGACGCGGCGGCGGGCGGGGCCGCGTTGCCCGGCCCCGACGATCCGGCCGCGGCGTGGGACCGCTTTCTCCTGGCCGAACCGGTGCGCGACGCGCTCCTGCGCGACCTGGATGGCGCGGCGGCAGCCCTGCAGCGCAGCGCCGTGCTGCGGCGCGAGGTCGGCGAGGGACGGTCGTTCGGGGACCTGCTCGAGGCGTTCGGCGACGTGACGCGGTGCCTGCGCCGGGCCGAGGCGATCTGGTTGCTCCGCCGCGCGCTCAGCCACACGAGCCGCGGGCTCGACAACCCGGAGACCCGCGAGCTGTTCCTCGAGGGAGGGCTCGTGCGCTTCGGCTTCCCGTCGCCGGTGCAGAGCACGGTCCGCACGGTGACGGTCCTCTTCGCCGACATCCGCGGCTTCACGCGGAGGGCGGAGGGGCCGGTTTCCGAGACCGAGCTGGCGCGCGAGCTGTACGAGATCTTCGACCCCGCCGCGCTGATCGTGCGCCGCTTCGGCGGCAGCGTCGATGCCTATCTCGGGGACGGCTTCATGGCGACGTTCGCGGGCCGGGGAAGCGCGGCGGAAGCGGCGCTCGCCGCCGTGCGCAGCGCGGTTGCGCTCCAGCAGGTCCTCGGCCGCATGCGGGTGCAGGGGCGCACCACCTTCCGCATGGGCATCAGCCTGCACTGCGGGCGGGTCTCCGTCGCGCGCTTCTTCCGCGACGAGCGGGAGGTGCAGACCACCTACATCGGTCGGCAGGTGAATGTGGCAGGCCGGCTCTCCGCATCCACGGGCGACCCCGCGCGCGTGGCCGGCCAGCCGGGGGCGCGGTGCGTGGGCGACGTGGCGGTGGACGGCGCCGGCACCCTCGTGAACCACGGCATCGCCGTCAGCGGCGCGCTCCTGGCCGCGCTCGAGCCGGTCGTCGCCGGGGAAGCCTTCAGCGAGGAGGGCGTCGAGGGGACGCGCTGGTACGACCCGGAGCTGTGCCTGTGGGTCCACGTCGGCTACGCGGGCGAGGCGCGCTTCCGGGGCCTGGAGGCGAAGGTCCCGGTCTACGGGCTCGTCGCCGCGGCGCCGCAGGCGGCTGGAGCGTGAGCGTGGCCGGCGGCGGGCGACAGCGCGGCGGAGGCGGCGGGGTGCCGCGGGAAACGCACAGCGGCGTCGTCGCCTGCCTCGGCCGCACCAACGTCGGGAAGTCGACGCTGCTCAACCGGCTGCTCGGGCAGAAGCTGGCGATCGTCTCGCACAAGCCGCAGACGACCAGCCGGCGGGTGCGAGGCATCGTGAACGCGCCCGGCGGGCAGGCGGTCATCGTGGACACGCCGGGCCTGCATGCCGCCGAGCGGGCGATCAACCGCAGCCTCCTGCGCGAGGCCCGGGCGGGCTTGAGCGGGGCGGACGCGATCCTGGCCATGACCGACCCCGAGGCTCCCCGGCATCCGGCGGAGGAGTCCCTCCTGCGGGAGCTGGCGGGCGAGTCGCGGCTGCCGGCGGTGCTGGCGGTGAACAAGATCGATCTGCTGGAGCCTGCCGCGGCGCGACGGCTCGTGGAAGCCGAGCGGACGAGCGGCACGTGGGCGGACGTCGTGGGGGTCTCGGCGCGCACGGGGCGCAACATCGACGAGCTGCTGCGCGCGGTGCTCGCGGCGCTGCCCGTCGGCGAGCCGCTCCACCCCGAGGACCTGCTCAGCGACCAGCCGGAGCGCGAGTTCTTCGCCGAGATCATCCGCGAGCAGATCTTCCACGCGCTGCACCAGGAGCTGCCCTACAGCGCGGCGGTGGTCATCGAGGACGTCGCCGAGGAGATGGAGCCGCGGCACCGCTACCGCATCCGCGCGACGATCTACGTGGAGCGCGATTCGCAAAAGGGTATCATCATCGGCGAGGGGGGCGGCGGCCTGCGCCGCATCGGGGAGGGCGCGCGCCGGGCGATCGAGGAGCTGACGGGCGCGCCCGTCTACCTCGGCCTCTGGGTCAAGGTGCGGCGCAACTGGACGAAGGACGAGCGCGCGCTGCGGGAGTTCGGTTTCGACCGCGGCTGAGGGGAGGGTGCGGTGGAGCTGATCGCGGGGTCGGCTGTGCTCACCGCGGTGGCGGCCTGCAACCGCGACCGCCTCCTGACCTTCGTCACCCGCTCGCACGGGGGCGTGCGGCTGTTCGCCCGGCGCCCGGCGCAGCGTTCCCCGGGCACGGTGTACCTCGATCCGCTGCAGGGCGGCGAGCTGGTCTTCCTGCTTCCCGGGGAAGGCGGGCGCGCCCGGCTGCACTCGTTCGTCCCGCAGCGGGTCTGGCCCGGCATCCGGGCGGACCTCGGCCGCACGCTGCAGGCGCTGGCGTTCCTCGAACTGGTGAACGCCACGCTCACCGAAGGGGAGCCGCAGGCTGAGGTCTTCGACCTGCTCGTGCGGTTCCTCAACAGGCTGGAGGACGCGCCGCGACCCGGGATCACGCGGATCGCGGCTTCGCTGCGCCTGCTCGCCCTCGCCGGGTTCACCCCGTCCCTGAGCGCCTGCGCCGTCTGCGGCGGGCCGGCCGACCCGAGGCGCGGCGGCCAGTTCGCGCCCGACGCCGGGGGCATCGTCTGCCGCGACTGCCTCGCCCGGGAGCGGCGCCGCTGCCTTTCCCTTGGCGCCGCCGCGCTCGGCTTCCTGCAGCGGGCGGCCTCGCTCCCGGAGGCGCGGCTGCAGCGGCTGCGCGTGCCCGAGGCCGTGGAGCGCGAGGCCTCGCGGGCGCTCGACACCTTCGTCGAGGCGTGCACGGGCGCACGGCCGCGCTGCGGGGCGGCGATCGAGCGCGTGGAGGCGGTGTGATCGCCGGCGACGGCGCCCCCGCCCGGCGCAGCCTCCGGGAGCGCACGAAGCGCAACTTCATCACGGGCCTGCTGGTCATCGTCCCGCTCTGGCTGACGTGGTTCGTGCTGGCGGCCATCGTGCGCCGCATCGACCGGGTCCTCGCGATCCTGCCGGAGGCGTATCGGCCGGAGGCCTACCTCGGCTTCCCGATCCCGGGGCTGGGCGTCTTCCTCACGCTCGTGGTGATCATGCTCGTGGGCACGCTGAGCACGAACCTCATCGGCCGCTCCTTCGTCACCTCGTTCGAGCGGCTGCTCGGGCGCATCCCCTTCGTGCGGGGCCTCTACGGATCGAGCCAGCAGGTGCTCAGGCAGATCGTCTCGGTCGACTCGGCGAGCTACCACCGGGTGGTGCTGGTGCGCTACCCGGCGGGGGAGGGGCTGTACCGTGTCGGCTTCGTGACCGGGGAGAGGGAGATCACCGGTTGCGATGGAAACCCTGAGAAGCTCCTTCACGTCTTCCTGCCGAACTCCCCGAACGCGGCGACGGGCCATTTCTTCTTCGCGGCCGCCGCGGCGGTGGTCGATACCGACCTCACGCCGGAGCAGGCCTTCAGACTCATCATGAGCGGCGGGCTTCTCGAGGCCCAGGGCACCGGCCGGGAGCCGTGAGATTCGGTCTCACCGTGACGGAACCTCACGGGAGATCAGGAAACAAACTGATTTCACAGGACTTACAGCTTCTTCGTCCGGTCGGCCGCGAACGGCGGCACGGCGTGGCGGAGAGCGGGGGCGGAGGCTCATGGTAAAGAAACTTGTGATCATCGGCGGCGGCCCGGCAGGCAACGCGGCGGCGCTTGCGGCGGTCGATGCCGGCGCCTCGGAGATCGTGGTCGTCGAGCGCGACGCGATGGGCGGCACGTGCACGAACCGCGGTTGCATCCCGACGAAATTCCTCCTCTCGAGAAGCGAGGCGTACGCTTCAAGTAAATTGTCAGCGCCGCCCCAGGACGACTGGGGACGGCTCGTCGCCCACAAGACCGCGCTGGCGAGGGGGCTTGCGAAGTCGATCGAGACGACGTGCGCCTCGCGGGGAATCCGGATCGTGCGGGGGCGGGCGCGGTTCGTCGGGCCGAGCGAGGTCGAGGTCGTGGACGCCGGCGGTCAGTCCAGCCGCATCGACGGCGAGGCCTTCATCGTGGCCACGGGGTCGCAGCCGGCGCAGCTGGCCGCCGCACCGGCGGACGGGCGCGTGGTGATCACCAGCGACGACGCCCTGGACCTGGCGACGTTGCCGCCGGCCATGGCCGTGATCGGCAGCGGCGCGGTCGGCGCGGAATTCGCATTCCTCTTCGCCAGGCTCGGTGTGAAGGTCACGCTGATCGAGGCCGCGGGCCGGCTGTTCCCGCTGGAAGACCCGGACGTGGACGGCGTGCTTCGCCGGGTCTACGAACGGCTGGGGGTCGGGATCCGCGTGGGGTCCCCGGTGGTCGGCATCGAGAGGCGGGGCGACGGGGCCGCCGTGCTCCTGGGCTCGGGCGAGGCGGTCGAGGCGCCGGTGGTCCTCGTCGGGATCGGGCGGACGCTCGGCACGGCGGGGCTCGGCTGCGAGGCCGCCGGGATCGCGACCGGCCCCCGCGGCCAGATGGTCGTCGACGACGCGCTGCGGACGTCCCAGCCGCACATCTTCGGCGCGGGCGACGTCACCGGGCGCATGCTCCTTGCGCACGCGGCTTCCTTCATGGGGGCACAGGCGGCACGCCGCGCTTGCGGCGCCGACGCCAGGGAGGTCCCGTACCGGTCGATTCCCTGGGCCACCTACACGACGCCGGAGGTCGCCGCGGTTGGCCTGACGACCACGGCCGCCGCGGAGGCGGCCGGGCTCCGGGCGGTGTCCACAGGCGTGCCGCTCATGGAGAGCGTGAAGGCGCGGATCGACAGGACGACCGAGGGGTTCATCAAGGTCGTCGCCGAGCGAGGCAGCGGCGTGCTTCTCGGGGGGACGATCGTCGGACCCCATGCCTCCGATCTGATCCACATGATCGCGCTCGCAGTGCACCAGCGGCTGACCGTGTCGGACATGAGGGGCTTCACGTTTGCGCACCCGAGCATTTCGGAGCTGATTGGCGATCTATATGCGATAGCGACATACGATTGAATAACAATTGGATGCACATCGTAACGTGACGTTATAGATTAATATATGGCTGCTGTTGGAAATCTTTCTCTACAGCCTGTTGATTGCGTGCTCGCCGGGGATGAAACGGCTATCTTTGCGACCAAGTACTTTACATAATATATCTTATCGGACGTTGTCAAAGGGAGAACCGACAGGCCAGGAACGACCTTCGGGGCGCTCAGCAGAACGAAATCGGGACCGACCTCAGACCGACCACATGCGCCGCTCGAAGTCGGCGCCAGGGACGACCACCGAAAACGCCCCGCTCATCGGCCATGACGTGAGAACACTCCCGTTCTTCTCGAGCGAGAGGTGGAAGCTGACCTGCTCGCCGAGCGATGCCTTGAGCTCGAACCAGGGGACGCCCACCTCCAGGATCTCGGCGATGGCCGCGGTGCCGGGGGGCAGCGCGTGCCGCGAGCCGTCCACCTCGTCGACGATCGAGACCCCGGCGCCGCCCTGGGCCATCGGCACGACGAGGCGCATCGGCCGCGGCCGGGACACATGGACGACGAGCTCGTCTCCCGCGAGTCGCGGGTCCTGGTAGCCCACCCGGAAGTCGACGCGCAGGAAGAGCCGCTCCGTGTTGATCCCGTAGGAGAAGTGCGAGACGGGCACGTCCGCGCGGTGCATGGTCTGGCCGCGCCGGTGCACTTCGTGGACCGCCGCTCCCAGCCACTCGAAGTAGCTGCTGACCAGGCCGTCGATGCGCGGCGTGATCAGCGAGGTGACCTCCTCGGGAGGCGGGCCGGACCCGCCGGAGGTCTCGAGGATGCTGCGCAGCAGCGACTCGGGCGGCTTGGCCCCGATCAGCTCGTAGACGTTCACCAGGTGGCGCCGGTACAACTCGTCGAACACCTCGTCGTTGCCCGAGGTGTGGTCGTCGCCGTACCACCAGCACCAGTCGCTGCCCTCCGCCATGTACAGCTCTTCCCAGGCCTCGACGAGCCGCTCGGGCGCCACGCCGCCCGCCGCCTGCGCGCTGACGAGCGCCTCGCGCGTCTCCGCCAGCAGATCCCAGGCACGGAGGTCCTCGCGGTGCCCGATCCAGATGGCGAAGTTGCCGTTGATCCACGAGCCGGAGAAGATCTCCCGCATCCTGCCCGTCTCCGGGTGGCGGTCGAGGTGCCCGCTGAAGGTCGTGCTGCGCAGCTCCGGGTCGCTCTCGAGGTGCCGGTAAAGGCCGCGGATGAACTCCAGCCCGCCGTCCGGGTAGTACTCCCAGGCGTTCTCGCCATCGAGGATCACCGGCACGACCCGGTGCCCGCGCGGGCCGCCCTCGCGCGCGGCGATCCCCTTGAGCCGGCGCACGAAGTCGGCGACGGCATCCCCGGGGTCCCAGCGGCTGTACGAGAACCCGATGAGATCCGAGAGAACATGGTCGCGAAAGAACACCGCCGCGGAGCCGCCCTCCACCCGGAAGGCCTGGTAGAGGACGTCCTCGCGCACGCCGGAGCGGTAGAAATCCTGGTTGAGCTGCAGCCCGAGCGAGCGGAACAGGATGTTCTCGTCGGTCGCCGTCCAGCGCAACCCCTCCTCCTCGAACATGCGCAGGACGGCCGGGCTGACACTCCCCTCCGACGGCCAGATCCCCGCGGGCCGGCTTCCGAAGAGCGTCTCGTGGTAGTCGATCGCCTTGCGCACCTGGGCGAGCGCATCCTCAGGGTGGCGGAACGCCATGCGCGGCAGGACGACGTCCGGCATGGCCACGCGCGCGCAGTCCGTGTCGATCAGCAGCGGCAGGATCGGGTGGTAGTAAGGGGTCGTCGAGATCTCGATCCGCCCTTCCCCGGCGAGCCGCCTGAGCAGGGGGACGACCTTGCCCGCGATCTCGCGTTGCCGCTCGAGCAGCGCGGCCTTCTCGGCCTCCGTGAACGACGCGCCCTTGGCCACCAGCTCGCGGCAGAGCGGGTCCGTGGCGAGGAAGTACGGTCCGAACCACGCCAGGTTGAAGAGCACCTGCAGGTCGAGGAAGTCGCGCGGGCTAAACGCCCGCCGCGCCCCCGCCAGGTGCCGGTGCTCGCCCGAGGGGCCCCGCTTCTCGAGCAGCTCGAGATACCGCGGGAGCGGCCGGATCATCGTCTCGTGGTTCGCCATGAAGAAGTTGCGCAGCAGGAAGACCTGGGTCTCCGCGTCGAGGTCGGCTGCCCGCACCGTGGAGGCGAGCAGGTGCTCGTCGGGCGTGCGGCCGCTCAGGTAGTCGCGGAGCTGGTCCAGGAGCGACGGGACGTAGTTGAACGTGAGCCGCACCCCGGGGAACTCGTCGACCAGCGCGGCCATCGGGTAGTAGTCCTTGACCGCGTGCAGCCGCACCCAGGGCAGGACGGCCTGCCCCTTCCGCCGGTCGCGGTAGTCGGGCTGGTGCATGTGCCAGAGGACGGCCACCTCGAGCGGAGCGCTCACCGCCTGCCCCCGCCCCGCCGCCCCGCCGGCCCCGGCGCCTCAGCGCTCATCGACCACGCGCACTGCGCCCGCACCCTCGCCCCCGACCGAGCGCGGCTCGACGAGGCGGACGTGCGCGGGGATCCCGATCTCGTCGCGGATGCGCCGGCTGGCCGCCTCCACCAGGTGGCTCTGCCGCCGCATCTCGTCGAAGAAGTTCTGGCCCGAGACCTCGACGCGCACCTCGACGCGCTCCTGGCCCTCCTCGCGCTGCAGCGCGATCACGAAGCGGGGCACCGCGCCGGCGAGCGAGGCGAGGATCGCCCCAATCTGCGCCGGGTAGAAGTGCACGCCGCGCAGGCTGATCATGTCGTCGGTGCGCCCCGCCAGCCGCGCCATGCGCGCCAGCGTCCGCCCGCAGGCGCACGCGGCGTACTCCAGACTGGTGAGGTCGCCGGTGCGATAGCGGATGAGGGGGAAGGCCTCACGGGTGAGCGTCGTCAGCACGAGCTCGCCGCGGCTGCCCGGCGGCAGGGGCCGGCCGGTGGCCGGCTCGATCACCTCGGCGAAGAAGTGGTCCTCCTGCAGGTGCAGGCCGGTGCGGTGCTCGCACTCGCCGGCGACCCCGGGCCCCATCGCCTCGCCGACGGCGTAGGCGTCGGCGGCGCGGATCGCCAGCCCCGCCTCGAGCTCCTCGCGGACCTTTTCGTCCCACGGCTCCGAGCAGAAGATGCCCACGCGCAGGAACAGCCCCCGGGGGTCGCCGCCCTCGGCCGCGAGGTGCGCGGCCAACGCCCGCGCCACCGACGGGGGCGCCAGGAGCACGGTGCAGCGGTAGTCGCGCATGATGCCGACCTGGTGCGCCGTCCGCGCGGCCGAGGTCGGGATGACGGAGGCCCCGACGCGCTCGGCGCCATAGTGGAAGCCGAAGCCGTCCGGGAAGATCCCGTAGTCGAAGGCGATCTGCACGACGTCGTCGCGCGTGACGCCCCCCGCGGTGAGCACGCGCGCCGCCAGCTCGCCCCAGGTGCGGATGTCGCGCGCGGTGTGTCCGACGACGACGGGGCGTCCCTCCGCGGATGTCGAGGCATGCAGGCGCACCACCTCCCGCAGCGGCACGGCGAAGAGACCGTACGGGTGGTGCTCCGCCAGCTCGGCGCGCGTCGTGAACGGCAGCCGGCGCAGGTCCTCGAGCGTGCGGAGGGCGTCGGGGTCGAAGCCGCAGTCGGCGAAGCGGCGCCGGTAGAAGGCGACGCTCCGCTGCACGCGGTGCAGGGTGGTCTGGAGGCGCTCGAGCTGGAGCTGCTCGATGTCCTCGCGCGGCATCGTCTCGTTGCGGGGATCCCAGATGGTCATGGCTCCTCCGTGCGGCTCCGTAAGTATACCCGTTCCGCGATCAGCGTTCCCATACTTCCTGGTAGCCCTTGCCGAGGTAGGCGCGCTGCACCTCCCGGTCGCTCAGCAGGAAGCCGGACTCGCCCTCGAGGACGAGGCGCCCGTTCTCGATCACGTACCCGCGGTCGGCGACCCGCAGCGCGGCGCGCGCGTTCTGCTCCACGAGCAGCACCGTCCGTCCCTCCTCGCGCAGCCGCGAGACCGCCTTGAAGATGTCGCGCACGACCAGCGGCGCCAGGCCCATCGACGGCTCGTCCATCATCAGCAGCCGCGGGTCGGTCATGAGGGCGCGGCCCATCGCCAGCATCTGCTGCTCTCCCCCCGAGAGCGTCCCCGCCAGCTGGGTGTTGCGCTCCCGCAGCACGGGAAAGAGCCCGTACACGCGCTCGAGCGCCGCCGTGCCCTCGCCCCGCCCGCGGCCGCGGCGGGCCGCGACGTACCCGCCGAGCAGGAGGTTCTCGCGCACGGTCATGGCGCCGAACACCTGGCGTCCTTCCGGGACCAGCGCGATGCCGCGGTCGACGACCCGCTCGGCGGGAAGGCCGCGGATCGACCCGCCGTCGAGGAGCACCTCGCCGCCCTGCGGATCGAGCAGGCCCGCGAGCGCGCGAAGCAGCGTGCTCTTGCCCGCGCCGTTGGCGCCGATGAGTGTCACGATCTCGCCGGCGGAGACGTGCAGCGAGACCTGCCTGAGGACCCTGATCGGACCGTAGCCCGCCTCGAGATTGCGTACCTTCAGCACCCTGGCGCAGCCGCCGCTCGCACGCCTGGCGACCCTCCCCTCCTCCACTCCGAGGACCTTCCGGCCGCCACTCGCGCGGCTGTGGATGTCACGAACGTTGTACCACAATCGCGGAGCGCGCGCGCGCCCCGTGACATTCGTCCCGCGGTACGCTGAACCACCGGATCGACCCCGAATGTAAAGATCGTTGACATATTTCCCAGGGCATCCTGGGGGTCTTTCCAACAGAACATCGTAGAAACAGTCAGTTAAGCCGTTGTGTCACTATGGCGCAACAATTGCTTCCATCGTGAAAAGGGAGTACATTTTCTCCCGGGTAGGGGGGAGCAGTGATGGCACGCGTGGATCTCGTCCGAGATTCTCCGGCGTCGTCCCGGTATGTCTGGCTGGCTCTTCCGTCATCGCAGGAAAGGAGGGCGAACATGAGTGGGAAGACGTTGTGCGGGGTCCTCGCCGTGTTCCTTCTTCTGGGTTCCGCCGTCGTGGGGCGCGCGGAGGTCGGCGACGTGCCGCTGCGCGACAACGTGGGCATCACGCAGGTCTCGGGAGGCGACCAGAGCAACGTCTTCTGGAAGCTGGAACTCGGCAACGACGAGTTCCGGCGTGCTCTCACGCGTGCCCTGGACAAGGTCGGTCTGCTCGAGCGAGCGCGGGGCGAGGGGCGGTTTGCGCTCAGTGCCGTGCTCGAGGTCCTCGATCAGGCCACCGCGGGCTTCGCGGCGACCGCGCGCGTGCGCTACACGCTCGTCGACACCAAGTGCGCGAAGGAGATCTTCCAGAAGACGATCTCCGCCGAGTACTCGACGGAGATGTGGGACTCGTTCATGAACCCCGGCATCGGCAGGCGGCTCGCGGAAGGCACGGTCCGGGTGAACACCTCCATCCTGGCAGAGCAGCTTCTCGGCCTGAGCCTGTTCCAGGAGGCGGTGTCCGCGACGCAGTAGGACGCAGTAGGCCGGCCGCTCACGACGCCTGCTCCTGTCCGCCGCCGGCGTCCTCCTCGCCGAGGTAGATGCGGATGACGTCGGGGTCGCGCTGGATCGCGCGCGGGTTGCCCTCGGCCACGCGTCTCCCGGCCCCCAGCACCAGGATCTCGTGCGAGATGTTCATGACCAGCCCCATGTCGTGCTCCACCAGCAGCACCGTCAGGCCGCCCGCGTTGATGCGCCCGATCGTCTCCGCGAGCTCCTCGGTCTCGCGCATGTTCAGGCCCGCGGCCGGCTCGTCGAGCAACAGCAGCGCCGGCTCGCACGCGAGCGCCCGGGCCAGCTCCACGAGACGCTGCTGCCCGTAGGCGAGGCTCACGGCTTCCTCCGCGGCGAGGTCGGCGAGGCCCAGAAAGGCCAGGATCCCGCGGCAACGCTCGCGTGCCGCCCTCCCCTCCCGCACCGATCCCGGCGTGCGCAGCATGCCCGCCACGAAGCCGGCGCGCGTGTGCCGGTGCCTGCCGGTGAGCACGTTCTCGAGCACGCTCATGCCCGGCACCAGCTGGATCTGCTGGAAGGTGCGCGCCATGCCCCGCGCGGCCATCTCGTGCGGCGGCAGCCCCGTGACCTCCGCGCCGCAGAAGCGCACCGAGCCGGCGTCGGGCCTCGCGTAGCCCGAGACGAGGTTGAAGACGGTGGTCTTGCCGGCGCCGTTGGGGCCGATGACCGCCTTGATCACCCCGGGCGGCACCGTGAACGAGAGGTCGCCGACGGCCTGCAGCCCGCCGAAGCGCCGGCCCAGCCCGCGCACCTCAAGCAGCGCTTCCATGGTCCCTCCGGCGCGCCAGGAGCCGCCGCACGCCGCGCCACACCCCGACCCCGACGACGCCCTCGGGCGCGAAGAGCATCATCGCCAGCAGGATGCCGCCGAAGACCAGGTCGTCCAGCGAGCCGAAGTAGCCGCGCAGGCTCAGGAAGGTCAGGAGCGTGCCCATGACCACCGCGCCGCGCAGGTTGGCCATCCCGCCCACCGCCACGATCGCGACGTAGCGGACGGACTTCATCACGGAGGCCTCCGAAGGCCCGATCCCGCCGTTGTAGTGCGTGAGCAGCACGCCGCCGAGCGCCGCCAGCGCCGCCGCGAGCACGAAGGTCCGGGTCTTGTAGGCGGCGATGGGCACGCCGACGGCCGCCGCCGCGTTCTCCGAGCCGTGGATCGCGCGCAACGCCCGGCCGACGCGCGCCTCGATGAGGTTCGAGAGCATCCAGAGCGTCGCCAGCACGATGCCCCAGGCGACGTAGTAGTTCGCCACCCGCGCCGCGGCGCGTCCGGTGACCGCGAAGCCCCCCACGAGCGGCAGTGCCGGCACGTCCGAGATGCCGTCGGCGCCGCCGAAGTGCGGGCTGCCGAGGAAGATGCGGTGGACGATGATGCCGAAGCCGAGCGTCGCCATCGCCAGGTAGTGCCCCCGCAGCCGGAACACCGGCCCGGCGACGAGCCAGGCGGTCAGCGCCGCGGCGGCGACCGCGGCGACGAGAGCCGCGCGCGGGTCGACGTGGAGGAGCGTGCCGCCGTAGGCGTCCGGGCGCGACTGGAGCAGGTGCAGCGTCTCGAGCGCCGCGGGCAGCGCCCGCCCGCGCAGGGGCGTGAGGTCATGCGTCGTCAGGAACGCGGCCACGTAGCCGCCGATCGCGAAGAACCCCGCCTGGCCCATGGAGGCCTGCCCGGCGAAGCCCATGAGCAGCGCGAGGCCCAGCACCACGAGCAGCGAGTACGCCGCCATGGTCAGCTGCGTCAGGTAGAAGACCTTGTGCGCTGCGCTCGCGGCCAGCTGCACCGCGATCACCGCGGCGGCGAGGCCCGCCGCGAAACCCGCACCGCGCCAGCGCCCGGCCACGCTAGTGCTCGCGCAGCCGCGCCGCCTCGGCGCTGCCGAGGATGCCGCTGGGCCGGACGAAGAGAACCCCGAGCATGATGGCGATCGCCACTGCGTCCTTGTAGGCCGCGGGCAGCGCCCAGACGCTGAACGACTCGAGCAGGCCGAGGACCAGGCCGCCCGCCGCCGCGCCGGCCGTGCTGCCGAGGCCGCCGAGGATCGCCGCCGTGAAACCCTTGATCGCCAGCCCCGTGCCGCTGTCGTACTGCACGTAGGTGATCGGGGAGACGACGCATCCCGCGAGCGCCCCCATCCCCGCGCTGAGCACGAAGGAGAAGGTGACCATGTTGCGGGCGTTGATGCCGCAGAGGCGCGCGGCGTCGCGGTTCAGCGCGCAGGCGCGCATCTGGCGCCCGAGGCGCGTCGCCCGGAAGAAGGCGCTGAGCGCCAGGACCATCACCCCGCAGACGCCGACGACCCAGAGCGCCTGCGGCGAGATCTTGGCGCCGCCGAGCGCGAGCGCGCTCACCGCGTCGCCCGTGAAGTGCGGCAGGGCGTGCGACTTCTCGTCCCAGACGTGGAGCGCGGCCTCGCGGACGAGGATCGAGACGCCGATGGTGATCATGATCATCCGCAGCACCGAGGGGCGGTGCAGCCAGCGGATGAAGAGCACCTCGATGAGGGCGCCGACGGCCATGGTGGCCGCGACCGCGCCCGCGATCGCCAGCGGCAGCGGCAGGTGCCGGTGCAGGCTGACCGCGGTCATCGCGCCGAGCATGAGGAACTCCCCCTGCGCGAAGTTGATGATGCCCGTGGTGTTGTAGATGATCGTGAAGCCGATGGCGACGACGCCGTAGACGACGCCGTAGGTCACGCCGGCCACGCAGAACTGCAGCAGGATCTCAGGGCTCACGGACGCCGTCCGGCCCGGGGCCGCCGCCGCGGCCCCGGGCTCCGGATGAGACGAGCGATATTACTTGGCCAGCACGAACTTGCAGTCTTTCCCGTTGGCGTCGACGGTCAGCATCTCGAAGGCGTCCATGCCGAGGCCGTTGTGGTCCGTCGGGGAGAAGTTGAAGATGCCCGCAGTGCCAATGAAGCCCTTGAGGTTCTCCAGCGCCGTGCGCGCGTTCTCCTTGTCCGCGCCCCCGACCTCGATCGCCTTGGCCAGCAGCGTGTACGCGTCGTAGGCGTGGCCGCCGAAGGTGCTCGCCGCCTCCTTCGCAAAGGCCTCATAGTCCTTCTTGTACTTGACCAGCAGCGCCTTCTGGGGGTTGGCGTCGGGCAACACATCCGCCACGAGCAGGCGGCCCGCCGGGAAGAGAACGCCGTTGGATGCCACGCCGCAGGCCTCGGCATACTTGATGTTGCCGAAGCCGTGGCTCTGGTAGACCGGCACGTTCCAGCCGAGCTTGCGCACGCTCACCGGGACCTTGGACTGCGCCGGCTCGATCGACCAGTTGACGACGGCCTGGACGTCCTTGGCCTTGAGCTTCGTGACGACGTCGTCGAGGTCGACAGCCGCCTTGTCGTACTCCTCGGCGATCACGATCTCGATGCCGAACTCGGGCGCCAGCTTCTCGAGCTGCCCGCGGCCGGCCTTGCCGAAGCCGGTGTTGCTGTTGAGCACGCCGACCTTGGTCAGGCCCTTCTTCTTGAGGTCGGCGAAGATCCAGCGAACCGCGTTCGCGTCGTTCTGCGGGGTCTTGAAGACCCACTTGAGCACCGGCGTCGTGATGGCCTCCGCCGCGGCGCAGGAGATCAGCAGCGTGGCGTTGTCCTCCAGGTACTGCTTGATCTTCATCGACTCGCCGCTCGTCGAGGGACCGAGCACGGCGAAGACCTTCTCCTCCTCGACCAGCTGCTTGGCCAGCGAGAGGGCCTTCTCGGCGTCGCCGCCCGAGTCCTTGATCAGGAGCTCGACCTTCATGCCCTTGATCCCGCCGGCCGCGTTGGTCTCGGCGGCGAGCATCTCGAGCGTCTTGGCCTCGGGCGCGCCGAGGAAGGCGGCCGGGCCGGTGACCGCGAGGATCGCGCCGACCTTGATCGTGTCCGCCGCCGCGGCGGCCCCGGCGGCGGCCAGCACCAGGCAGACTGCCAGCACCAACATCCGTGAGAGCGTGCGCATGCTTCCCTCCTGCGTCGTTGTCCCCGCCGCCCCCCGGAGGCGCCTGCCGCCGCCGCGGGACCGCACGGCGTTTCTACAGCGCGTACACCTTCTCGCCGGGGAGGATCGAGACCCCGGCCTTCTGGAGCGCGGCGATCGCCTTCTCCGGCTCGTCGAAGCGGAAGATGACCACCGCGTTGTCGGCGTGCCGCTCGACGAACGCGTACATGTACTCGACGTTGATACCCGCGGCGCCGAGCAGGTCGAGGATGTCCGCCAGCCCGTTCGGGCGGTCGGGGATCTCGACGGCGACGACCTCGGTCGTCCCCACCGTGAAGCCGTTGGCCTTGAGCAGCTCGACCGCGCGGCGGTTGTCGTTGACGATGAGGCGCAGGATGCCGAAGTCGGTGGTGTCCGCGAGCGTCAGCGCGCGCAGGTTGATGCCGCCGCCGCCGAGGATGCGGGTGACCTCGGACAGGCGCCCCGACTTGTTCTCGAGGAATACCGAAATCTGCTCGACCTTCATGGTGCGTGCCTCCCAGGGACGTGTGGGCGAAAGACGGGGGGTGCGTCCGTCCCCGCGCCCTACATCTTCCGCTTGTCGATCACGCGCTTCGCCTTGCCCTCGCTCCGCTGGATCGACTTGGGCTCGACGAGCTTGACCTTGCAGGTGACCCCGCAGTAGTCCTTGACGTCATTCTCGATGCGCCGCGCCAGGCCCTCGAGCTTCTTGACCTCGTCGCTGAAGGTGCCCTCCGTCACCTCGACCTGCACCTCGAGGGTGTCCATCTGGTTCACGCGGTCGACGATGAGCTGGTAGTGGGGCTCGACGCCGGGGAGCCCCACGAGGATGCTCTCGATCTGGGACGGGAAGACGTTGACGCCGCGGATGATAAGCATGTCGTCGGTGCGGCCGGTGACCCGCACCATCCGGGCCAGCGTGCGCCCGCAGCTGCACGGCGCCGTGTCCAGGCTGGTGATGTCGCGCGTGCGGTAGCGGATGACGGGGAAGGCCTCCTTGGTCAGCGACGTGAAGACCAGCTCGCCGCGGGCGCCCGCCGGCAGCACCTCGCCGGTGTCGGGGTCGATGACCTCGGCGAGGAAGTGGTCCTCGAAGACGTGGGGACCGTTCTTCGCGAGGCACTCCATCGCCACGCCCGGCCCCATGACCTCGGAGAGCCCGTAGATGTCGAGGGCGTCCAGGTGCAGCTTCTTCTCGATCTCCTTGCGCATGGCCTCCGACCAGGGCTCCGCGCCGAAGATGCCGACGCGCAGCTTGAGCGACGCCGGGTCGACGCCCAGCTCCTGGATCACCTCGGCCAGGTTCAGCGCGTACGACGGCGTGCAGGTCAGGACGGTGCCGCCGAAGTCCTGCAGGATCATGACCTGGCGCTTGGTGTTCCCGCCGGAGATCGGGATCACCGTGACCCCGTGCTTCTCGGCGCCGTAGTGGACCCCGAGCCCGCCCGTGAAGAGCCCGTAGCCGTAGGCGTTGTGGACGATGTCGCCGCGGTGCACGCCCGCGCACCCCAGCGAGCGCGAGCAGACCTCGGCCCACGCGTCGAGATCGTGCCGCGTGTAGCCGACGACCGTCATCTTGCCGGTCGTCCCCGAGGAGGCGTGGATGCGCGCGACGTCCGCCATCGGCACCGCGAAGAGGCCGAAGGGGTAGTGGTCCCGCAGGTCCTGCTTGGTCGTGAAGGGCAGCCGGCGCACGTCCTCGATGCTGCGGATGTCGTCGGCGCCGATGCCGGCGGCGCGGAAGCGCTCGCGGTAGAAGGGGACGTTCGCGATCACGCGGCGCACGGTCTCGCGCAGGCGCTCGACCTGGAGGCGCTGGAGCGAGGAGCGGTCAAGGGCGTCGTTCTGGTGCATCCGTCAGCCTCCCGTGTGGCCCGGGCTGACCGATCGCACCCCGCACGCGGCGGCCGCGGACATTCCCGAGCTGAATATTCGGAGTTTAGCCACCGCTGGCGACCGTGTCAACGAACCGGGCCCGCCGCGGCGGCGCCCGCGCCGAGGGCGAACGCCTTGAGGTTCACGTCGAGCACGCGCGCCGGCACCTGCCGGCGCAGCGCCTCCGCCCACACGTCCGGGGCGAAGCGCAGGATCGACGAGAGCGCGCCGAGGATGACGGCGTTCACGGCCTTGGCGTTGCCCGCGGCCAGCGCCAGCCCGTGGCCGTCGATGAAGACGCAGCGCGCGCCCGTCGCGCGCAGGCGCTCCTCGACGTCCGCGGGGTAGCGGGCCTTGCCCACGCTCACCGGCAGCGGGAGGATCTCCTGGGTGTTGACGAGCACCACGCTGTCGCGGTGGAGGTACTCGAGGTACCGCAGCGTCTCGAGGCGCTCGAAGGAGACGAGGTAGTCCGCCCCGCCGCGCGGGATGAGCGGCGAGTGCACGACGGGGCCGAAGCGCAGGTGCGAGACGACGCTGCCGCCGCGCTGCGCCATGCCGTGGACCTCGCTCTTCTTGACGTCGCTGCCCGCGAGGGCGGCCGCCTCCGCCAGCACCTCGCTCGCCAGGAGCACCCCCTGCCCGCCCACGCCGGCAAGCAGCACGCTCGTCACGGCGCTCATCGCCCGCCCTCCCCCGCCGCGACGAAGGCGGCGCGGTCGCAGTGGGCGGCGCAGACCCCGCAGCCGGTGCACAGCGCCGCGTCGACGACGGCGCGCGCCTCGCGACCCTCGCCCGTGAGCGAGAGCGCCGGGCAGGCGACGACGATGCAGCGGCGGCAGCCGTCGCACTTGGTCTCGTCCACGCGCAGCACCGCGCCGTGCGGCTTGCGCGTCAGCAGCACGCAGGGGCCGCGGTTGACCAGCAGCGCCGGTCCCGGCGCGGCCAGCAGCCGGTCGAGGGCCCCGGCGAGCCCCGGCAGGTCATAGGCGTCCGTCTCGACCACATCCGGGATTCCCATGGCGCGCCCGAGCGCCGCGATCGAGATCTCCGGCGTCGTCTCCCCCGCCAGCGTGCGCCCGGTCCCCGGGTGCTGCTGGCGGCCGGTCATCGCGGTGGTGCGATTGTCGAGAACGATCGTCAGCGTGTGCGCGCGGTTGTAGACGAGGTCCACCAGCGGGGTCAGCCCCGAGTGGAAGAACGTCGAGTCCCCGATCACCGCGACCACCTGCCGGCGCTCGGAGGGCGGGAGCGCGCGCTCCACGCCGTGCGCCACGCCGAGGCTCGCGCCCATGCAGAGGCAGGTGTCGAGCGCCGCCAGGGGCGGGAGCGCCGCGAGCGTGTAGCAGCCGATGTCGCCCGAGACGACGACCCGCCGCGCCTTGAGCAGCGAGAAGATGCCGCGATGCGGGCAGCCCGGGCAGAGCACCGGGGGCCGGCCCGGGAGGTCCGCCGGGCACGCGGCCAGCGCCGGCGACGATTCGCCGCCCCACGCCTCGGCCACGAGCGTCGGGTTGAGTTCGCCGACGAGCGAGCGCGCCGCCGCGCCCTCGACCGCGATCCCCCAGGAGCGCACCTGCTCCTCGATGAACGGGTCCAGCTCCTCGACGACGATCACCCGCCGGTGGCGCGCCGCGAAGGCCTCGATGCGCCGGCGCGGCAGCGGCCAGGTCATGCCGAGCTTCAGGAAGCTGGCCTTCGGGAAGGCCTCGCGGGCGTACTGGTAGGCGACGCCCGCCGCGATGATCCCCGGCTGGCCCTCCTCGCCGGCGATCTCGCGCGTCAGGTCGGTCGTCTCCGCCAGTTCGGCGAGCCGCCTCGTGCGCTCCTCGACCACGCGGTGGCGCCGGATGCCGTGCGCCGGGACCATCACGAGCTTCTCCGGCTCGCGCACGAACCGCTTCTCGACGGGCGACGCCACGCGCTCCCCGAAGGAGACGCGCCCTTTCGCGTGCGAGAGCCGCGTCACGGTGCGCAGCATGACGGGGGTGTCGTGCTCCTCGCTCAGGGCGAAGGCGCGCAGCGTGAAGTCGCGCGCCTCCTGGCTGTCGGCAGGCTCGAGCATCGGGACCTTGGCGAAGCGCGCGTAGTTGCGGTTGTCCTGCTCGTTCTGGCTGGAGAACTGCTGCGGGTCGTCGGCCGTGACCAGCACGAGCCCGCCGCGCACGCCGGTGTACGAGAGCGTGAAGAGCGGGTCGGCGGCGACGTTGACGCCCACGTGCTTCATCGTCACCAGCACGCGTGCGCCGGCCCACGACGCGCCGGCGCCGACCTCGAGGGCCACCTTCTCGTTGACGGACCACTGGCACCGCGGCCCCGGGAGCGTGGCGAGCACCTCGAGGATCTCGGTGCTCGGCGTCCCCGCGTATCCGGTGGCGAAGTCGACCCCCGCCTCCCACGCGCCGCGGGCGATGGCCTCGTTGCCCGAGAGCAGCGCGACCGTCGTCACGACGCCGGCGTGCCCTTGCCCGAGAGCGCCTGCACGCGCGTCTTCGCGTCCGCGGCCCAGGAGCCGTCGGGGTACTTGGCGAGCACGTCGCGGTACGCCTCCAGCGCCGCGGCGCTCTTGCCGCGCTTCTCCTCGATGCCGGCGATCTCCATCATGATCTGCGCGCGCGGCAGCACCGACTCCTTGTCCTCGAGCAGGGCCTGGAAGGCCGTGAGCGCCGCGTCGTCGCGCCCCTGCGACAGCTCGAGGTAGGCGAGCGCAACGCCGGCGAGCGACCCCAGATCACCCTTGGCGCTCTTGCCGCGCACCTGCTCATACGCCTGCCTCGCCTTGTCCGCGTCGCCGCCGGCGCCGAGCGCCCCGGCCTCGAGATAGCGCGCCACCTGCCCCGCGGGGGCGCTGTCGTACTTCTTCGCCAACTGGCCGAACTCGCTGACCAGATCGGCCGGCGGCGCGCCCGTCGTCACCTGGCCGAGGCGGGCGACGGCCGTGGAGACCGCCTCGTCCCGCTTCACCCGGGAGCGCTCGATGAGCGCCTTCGTCACGACCGCGAGCAGGAGCACGCCGACGGCCGCGCCCGCGATCGCCCCGGCGCGGGAGCGGTGCTCGGTGACCCACGTCCAGATGTGCTGCGAGGCGCTGAGGAACTCGTCGGGCTCCTTCAGGAGCTGCTTGCGCGATTGCTGTTGTGCCACGGAACGTCCTCCTGTCAGGCTGGTGTACCGGCGGCGAGCCTCGCGGCGAGGCGCTCGGCGTCCCGGAAGATGGCGGCGACCGCCCGTTCGGCGAGGCCGGCGCCGCGCGCCACGCGCGCGGCATGTTCCCGGGTGATGAGGTCACCCGGGCTGTGTGTGTCGGAGTTGACGACGAGGGTGGCCCCGGCCGCCGCGGCGAGGCGTGCGACGTGGCCGTTGGCGAGGCAATGGCCCTTGCGCGCCGAAAGCTCGAGGGCCACGGCGCGGCGCGCCGCCTGCCGCGCCTCGCGCGCCGTGATCAGGCCGGGGTGTGCGAGGATGTCGCAGCCGCCGGCGATCGCCATGGTGTTCGTGCCCTCGGGGACCGGCTCGACCAGCGTCTCGCCGTGGACGACGACCACGCGGGCGCCCATGCGCCGCGCCTCGCGGATCAGCTCCGGGATGAGCTCGGGCGGGTTGTGCGTCAGCTCGGCGCCGGGGAGGACGCGGATCTTCCAGTAGCGCGAGACCTCCGCCGCCGCCGCGACCGCTCCGCGCACCGCGTGCTCCAGCGTCGAGCTGTCGACGTGGTCCGTGATGGCCAGCCAGCGGTAGCCGAGCCGCTCGGCGCGGCGCGCCAGCTCGGCGGGCACCAGCTCGCCGTCAGAGAAAAGCGTGTGGGTGTGCAGATCGATCATCGCCTGAATCACGACTCCTTTCAAAGACGCGGCATTCTACACGAACCGGGCAACCATCGGCAACCGCAGGAATTTTCCGTCGCGAGTGTGACGCAGGTCACTTGTGCGCCAGCGCACCCGGTTGCTAGGATGCCCGTCACGCCACATTCCTTCCCCCGCCGCAGGGGAAGCGATGCGGGCGGGTCTGTCTCTTGCGGCTGGAGGGCTCTACGATGAAGCGAATCGCTCTGTTCATTCTGGCGGTGCTGGCGCTCGTTGGCGTGGCGGCGTGCGGCGGCGATCACAACGGCGACCCCGTGGGCGTCTGGAATGCGGGCCTCGCCTATCGGTGCGACGGCAACTACCACCGCCTGACTTTCCGTTTCTTCGAGGGTGGCGGCTTCCGCGACTCCACCACGCACACGGGCAGGTGGGCCGTGGACGGCGACGACATCAGGGTCCGGATGAGCAACGGCTATGTCCTGGCCGGGACGATCGCCGGCGACAGGACCATGTCGGGGACCTTCACCGGCGGCGACGGCCCCGGCTGCTGGGAGGCGACGAAGTCGGCCAACCTGCCGTGATCTGACGCGGCCCCTTCGGCGCGTGGTGCGCCCGACGCGCTCGCCAAGGGTTGTGCCTCTGGACGCACTCGAGGTGACGAAAAAATAGGCCCCCGCCGAAGAGCGGCGGGGGGTGGGATGGGTGCCGCGTCATGGGGGCGGGACAAAGCCCGCGGTCCGGCTGACGCAACACCCGGGGGCCGATGGCCTCCGCCGAGGGGGAGACGCCACACCCCGGCTGACCGTCGGTCCTACCTGCAATATAGGTTCATCTGGGAAGATGGCAAGCCCCCCGGGGATGAGCAATCGGGGCGTGCCGATTGTGGGGATCCATGACTGAGGCACATCTGAACGCCTTTGGTTGGTGCCCCCGGCGCGACTCGAACGCGCGGCCTACAGATTAGGAATCTGCCGCTCTATCCACCTGAGCTACGGGGGCCTGCCGTGACGGCGGCGCGCTAACGGCCTGCGACTGCGTTGCACTCCTCGCGTTCGCTTGCGGCGTACGCCCAGTACGCCTCAGCGCCCGCTTGTCGTGCGCCTTGTCTCGGCTCGTTATCGCGTCGCCTCCATGCTCCTGTTCGTTCCCGGCGGCGCGGTCTCGGCCTGCGACTGCGTTGCGCTCCTCGCGCCCGCCTGCGACGTACTCCAGTACGTCTCGGCGTTCGCTTCGTCGCGCTCCTTGTCTCGGCTCGAGCCTGCGTCGCCTCTAATCCGGTTCCGGCCTCGCTCCCGCCTTTAGTACTGAATCAGCGAGTACGCCGGATGCTTCAGCTTCTCGCGGCCGTTGAGGAAGAGCAGCTCCACGAGGAAGGCGCACTCGACGATGTCCCCGCCCTGCTGCTCGACGAGCTTGACCGCCGCGTTCACCGTCCCGCCCGTGGCCAGCAGGTCGTCGGCGATGACCACGCGCTGCCCGGCGGTGATCGCGTCCTGGTGGATCTCCAGCGCGTCGGTGCCGTACTCCAGCTCGTAGATCGTCTTGTGCGTCTTGTACGGGAGCTTGCCCGGCTTGCGGATGAGGATGACCCCCGCGCCCAGCCGGTACGCGAGCGCCGCGCCGATCACGAAGCCCCGGGCCTCCACGCCGACGACGCAATCGACGCGCTTGCCCACGTAGCGCGAGGCGAGCATGTCGACCGCCTTGCCGAAGCCGGCCGGGTCGCGCAGCAGCGGCGTGAGGTCCTTGAAGAGGATGCCGGGCTTCGGGAAGTCCTGGATGTCCCGCACGAGGCGCTTGAGCTGGTCGACCACGTCCGCTGCCCCCCTGCCGACGCCGCCCGCGACGGCGGCCCGTCGCTGTCCGCTGCGGCCGCGGCCCGCTGTGAAGAGTGGTCGGGACGAGAGGATTTGAACCTCCGACTCCCTGCTCCCGAAGCAGGTGCGCTACCAGGCTGCGCTACGTCCCGACATCCTGCCCACAAGTCCCTGGCACGACGGACGCAGATGATGCAGCATCCGGCGGAATATTTCAACTGCCCGCGACACGCGGCGAGCGCGGGCGGGGCGTCTAGTGCTGGGGGACCCAGGCCTGGACCTGGTTGCGACCGAGGTGCTTGGCGCGATACAGCGCCTGGTCGGCAGCGCCCACGAGGTCCTGCGGCTGCATCACGTCCTCGGGATAGGAGGCGACGCCGAGGCTCACGGTCAGCCTGCCGCCGGGCAGCACCTCCTCGCCGGCGCAGCGCCGCCGCTCCACGGCACGGCACAGGCGCTTGGCCAGCGCCAGCGCCTGGCGCTTGTCGGTCTGCGGCAGCAGAAAGGCGAACTCCTCGCCGCCGTAGCGCGCGACCAAGTCGTGCTGGCGCGCGGCCGCCTGGAACATCCCGGCCAGCTCGCGCAGCAGCGTGTCGCCCGCCTGGTGCCCCCAGGCGTCGTTGAAGGCCTTGAAGTGGTCGATGTCCAGGAGCAGCAGCGAGAGCGGCTGCGCGTAGCGGCGGGCGCGGCCGATCTCCGCGACCAGCCCCTCCTGGAAGTGCTTGTGGTTGTAGAGGCCGGTCAGCCCGTCGGTCACCGCCAGCCGCGACTGCTCCCCGTAGAGCCGCGCGTTGTCGACGGCGATCGACACCGTGCCCGCGAAGGTCTGGAGGAAGCGCAGCTCCTCCTGCGTGTACGAGCGCGGGGCGCGGTGGTACAGGGTCATCACGCCGATGCAGCGGCCGCGCACGGACAGCGGCAGGCACAGCAGCGAGCGCAGCCCCATGCGGCTGAGCATCTCGCCCTTGAGGAAGCCGCCGTCGGCCTTCTCGACGTCCTCCACGTGGACGGGCTCGCCCGTGAGCGCCGCCTGCCCCGCCGCGGACGAGCCGACCGGGATCGCGCCGCGCCGGCAGTACTCGGGCGCCAGGCCGCTGTGGGCGACGAGCTCCAGGTTCTTGCCGGCCGCGTCCATCAGGCGCACCGAGGAGGCCGCCGCCTGGAAGAGCTCCCCGGCCAGCCGCAGGACCGTCGCCAGCACGTCGCTGAGCGCAAGCTGCGCCGTCAGGATGCGCGCCGTCTCGTAGAGCGTCGCGGTCTCGGCCATGCGCCGCCCGAGCTGGTCCATCTGCCGCTCGAGCAGCTCGTTCTTGCCGGCGAGGTCGTCGGCGAGATCGCGGTAGAGCTTGCTGGCGCGGATGCGCCGCTCCTCCAGGCCCCGGCGCACCGCGGCGACGATGTCCGAGGGCTCGAAGGGCTTCACGAGGTAGTCGCTGGCGCCCGCCTTCATGATCTCGACCGCGACCCGCTCGCTCCCCTGGCCCGTCACCGCGATGCAGGGCAGATCCGGGTCCACCCCGCGGGCGAGGCGGATCAGCTCCAGGCCGTTCATGTCGGGGAGCTGGAAGTCGATGAGCGCGGCCGACGGCCCGGCCTCGCGCACCGCCGCGAACGCCGCCGCCCCGCTGCGCGCCACGATCGGCTCCCAGCCCGCGTGGCGGACGGTGAGCGCGAGCAACTCGGCGATGTCGACGTCGTCGTCGACGATGAGCACCCGCGCGGGCGTCGGCGCGGAATCCCTGGCGTCCCGGATCGTCATATCTACGAAGTATACCTTGGCGCCGGCGCGAGCACTATCCTCCGGCCCCGCCGGCCTCCCCCCGGGGCCAGCCGTCGGCGCCGACGAGGTCGACGAAGACGCAGCCGCCGAGCTCCTCGCGCAGATCCCCGGCTTCGCGACGGGTCAGCCGCAGCAGGCGCTGCGAGCGGCGGCCGCCGACGGGGACCACCAGCCGGCCACCGGGGGCGAGCTGGGCGGTGAGCGCTTCCGGGACGTGCGGGGCGCCCGCCGTGACGATGATCGCATCGTAGGGGCCGTGGTCCGCCCACCCGAGCGTCCCGTCGCCGTGGCGCAGCACGACGCGGTGGCAGCCGAGCCGGTCGAGCACCTCCCGCGCGCGGCGGTAGAGCGGCGCGATGCACTCCACCGAGAAGACCCGGTCCGCGATCTCGGCCAGGACCGCGGTCTGGTAGCCCGAGCCCGTGCCGATCTCCAGGACCGTCTCCCCGCCGGCAAGCGCGAGCGCCTCCGTCATCGTGGCGACCATGAGCGGCTGCGAGATGGTCTGGCCGTGGCCGATCGGCAGCGCATCGTCCCCATATGCGCGGTCCCGCAACGCCGCGTCGACGAAGAGGTGGCGCGGCACGCGGCCCATCGCCCTCAGCACTTCCGCGTCGCGGATGCCCGCGGCGGAGAGCTGCTCGACCATGCGCCGGCGCGCCAGCGCGTAGATGTCGCTCATGGCTCAGCGGGCGCGGGACCGCGTCCGCGGGAAAGAACTGGTCGGGGCGAGAGGATTTGAACCTCCGACCACCTGAACCCCATTCAGGTACGCTACCAGGCTGCGCTACGCCCCGACTTCAAAACCAACCAACATCCAGGCTCCATGCGCCCGAGCGATGAGCGGCATCAGTCCGCTCAATCGCGAGCGACTACTCTAACATCTTTTCGAGCGCCGCCAAACCCTCGCGCACGCGGCGCATCACCTGCGTGCGGTCGCCGGCGGCGAAACCCAGTTCCATCTGGCGCTCCGCGGGGGCCTGGCGCCCCTCCCCGCTGAGCCACTTCTTCGCGCCGGCGATGGTGAACTTGCGGCGGTGGAGCAGGTCCTTGATCTCCAGCACCGTCTCGACCTCGCGGCGCCGGTAGACGCGCTGGCCGGACTTGTTCTTGCTCGGCCGCAGGAGCCGGAACTCCGATTCCCAGTAGCGCAGCACGTACGGCTTGACCCCGGTGATCTCCGAGACCTCGCCGATGCGGAAGAACATCTTGTCCGGGATGTGCACCGTCGGCACGCTCATCGTCGCCCTTCCCGCCGCCGCTGCGGCGCCCGGCGTCAGGGATTGGCGACCTTGCGCAGGATCTGGGAGGGACGGAAGGTGACGACCCGCCGCCGCGAGATCTCGATCTCCTCGCCGGTCTTCGGGTTGCGCCCCTTGCGGGCCACTTTCCGCCTGACCACGAAGTTGCCGAAGCCGGCGAGCTTGATCTTCTCGCCCCGCTCGAGGTTCTCCTTGATGGTCTCGAGCACCACCTCGACGATGTGCGCGGTCTCCTTCTTGGAGAGCCCGATCTTCTCGTACAGGGCGCTGACGATGTCGGCCTTGGTCATGCAGTCTGCTCCTTGTCGAAACCTTGTGCTACCCCGGGATCGGTCGCGATTTTCCCCGGTGCGGCGCCAGAAGTCAAGACGCCACCTAGGCTTTCTTCTCCTCCTCGGCGGTCTTGTGCGCCGCGATGATCTTCTCCGCGATCTGAGCCGGGACCTCCTCGTAGTGGTCCAGATCCATGGTGAACTGGCCGCGCCCGCCGGTCATCGAGGTCAGGTCGGTCGCGTAGCGCAGCAGTTCGGCGAGCGGCGCCTTCGCGGTCACGTGCTGGCGCCCGCCGCCGCCGTCGACGCCTGCGATGCGGCCGCGCCGCGAGTTGAGATCGCCGATGACATCGCCGACGAACTCCTCCGGGATCGTGATCTCCAGGCTCATGATCGGCTCGAGCAGCTTCGGCCCCGCCCCCTGGACGGCGAGCTTGAAGGCCTCGCGCCCGGCAGCCTGGAAGGCCACGTCCTTGGAGTCGACCGGGTGCTCCTTGCCGTCGGTGATCGCGACCTTGACGTCGACGACCGGGTAGCCGGCGATGGCCCCGTGCTCGAGCACCGAGCGCACGCCCTTCTCGATCGAGGGCTGGAAGGAGGAGGAGATCGCGCCGCCGAAGACCTCCCACGCGTACTCGAAGCCGCTGCCCCGCTGGAGCGGCTCGACGCGCATGTGGACCTCCGCGAACTGCCCGGCGCCGCCGGTCTGCTTCTTGTGGCGGTACATCGCCTCGTTCTTCTTGCTGATCGTCTCGCGGTACGGGACCTTCGGCTCCTTGAGCACGACCTCGACGCCGAGCCGCTTCATGCGCTCGACGACGATCTCGATGTGCTGCTGGCCCATCGCCGAGATCAGCATCTCCTTGGTCTGGGGGTCGCGGGAGATGCGGATCAGCGCGTCGGCCTCGGTCACGCGGTGCAGCGCGGTCGAGAGCTTGTCCTCGTCGCCCTTGCTCTTGGGCTCGACCGCCATCGAGATCACCGGCGTCGGGAAGACGATCGGCGGGAACACCACGGGGTGCTTCTCGTCGGCGAGCGTATCCCCGGTCTGGGTCTCCTTGAGCTTGACCACCGCGGCGAAGTCCCCGGGGCCGACCTCCGGCACCGCCTTGAGC
Source organism: bacterium (assembly GCA_036524115.1). Taxonomy (NCBI): domain Bacteria; species bacterium. The sequence continues at coordinate 26,886 of DATDCY010000243.1, forward strand.
GTCTTGCCGAGCACCTGGTTGAGCGAGCCGGCGCGCTCCCTGGCGCTGCGCGAGGCGTTGTACAGCTGGTCGCCGTGGAGCCTGCCGGAGACGACGCGGAAGAGCGTGATCTTGCCGGTGTACGGGTCGACGAGCGTCTTGAAGACCAGCGCCGAGAAGGGCGCGTCCTCCTTCGCGGCGCGCTGCTCCTCCTGCCCCGCGGGGCTCTTGCCGGTCACCGCCGGACGCTCGTCCGGCGCCGGCAGGAGCGAGAAGATCAGGTCGGCGATCGCGGCGGTCCCGGCGTTGCGCACCGGCACCGCGAACACCAGCGGCACCACCTTGCCGGCGAGCACGCCCGCCCGCAGGCCCGAGCGGATCTCGTCGTCGCTGAGGGGCTGTCCGTCCAGGTACTTCTCGAGCAGCGTGTCGTCGCCCTCGGCCACGCCCTCGGCGAGGCGCTCGCGCGCCGCGGCGACCTCGTCGGCGAGGTCCGCGGGGATCTCGCCCGTGGTCTCCTTGCCCGCCGCGTCCGCCGGGAACAGCCGCGCCTGCCCCTGGAGCAGGTCGACGACGCCGCGGAACGAGGCCTCCGCGCCGATCGGCACCTGGATCGGAACGGGCTTGACCCCGAGGAAGCGCTCCGCGTCCTCGAGCACCTTCGCGAGGCTCGAGCGCTCGCGGTCGAGCTTGGTCACGACGATCATCCGCGGCAGGCCCTGCTCGCCCGCGGCCTTCCAGAGCTGCTCGGTCTCGAACTTGATGCCGGTGGCGGCGCTGACGACGAAGATCGCGGCGTCGGCCACGCGGCAGGCGGCCAGGCTCTCGCCGAGGAAGATGGAGAATCCCGGCGTGTCCAGCAGGTTGATCTTCCCCTTTGCGGTCTCGATGCTCGCCAGCGTCGTGTTGAGGGTGAGCTTGCGGCCGATCTCGTCCGGGTCGAAGTCCAGGACGCTGTTGCCCTCGTCCACCGAGCCCAGGCGGGTCGTGGCGCCGGCGTGAAAGAGCAGCGCCTCGCCCAGCGAGGTCTTGCCGGCGCGGCTGCCGCCCAGGAGGATGACGTTGCGGAGCTGACCAACCTCGAAACGCTTCATCGGGTCTCCTTTCGCTCGAGCCCGCGCCGGGCGCCGGCGCCCGCGGCGCGCGGGGACGCATACATGTAGCATCGCACCCCGGGGGAGTCAAGTGCAGTACCTGTCGTGGAAATCGCCTCCGGACGGGCGCGCGGTGGCGGGCGCGGGCGCGCGCGGTGGCGGCGCCGTTTGCAGCCGCCCGCGGGTGTGCTATGGTTCGCTCCCGGGTGGGGAGGTGACGCGCGAATGCTGTTCCCGGGAAGCCGGATCTGGTACGAGGGCGCCGTCGCCGACATCGCCACCCTGACTGAGGAAATCAAGAGCTCGGGCTTCTCCGGCCACATCGTCCTCGAGTTCCAGGACTCGCTCGACGTCGTCGTCTGCGTGGGCGGCGAGTTCGTGAAGGTGGTGGAGCTCATCGGCGGCCGGTTGCTCTCCGCCAAGAAATACCGCGAGATCTGGGGCAAGTGCCGCATCAAGCAGGGCCGCATGACGGTGTTCGAGCTGCCGCCCCGCCTGGCGCAGCGCCTGCGCGGCATCCGCGGCCGGCGCGTCCTGTGCACGGGCACGGCGGCCGGCGGCTGCGACCCCCTGCGGATCATCGGCGAGCTGAAGGCCGGGGGCTTCTCCGGGATCCTCGACGCGGTCTCCCCGGGCGGCAAGCTCCTGCTCGACTTCGAATCCGGCGTGATCGCCGCCGCGTACGCAACGAGCTTCGCCGGGCCGGCGCTGGAGGGGTTCGACGCCTTCCGCGACTGGCACGAGGGGTTCGTGCGCGCCGACGCGGCGACCGTGTTCTCGGTGGCCGGGATCGCGGCCCCCGGCGACGGCCAGCTCTGGGACGAGATCCTGATGGCCGGGACCGAGCGCGTGGCCCTGCCGCTGCTCCCCTCGACCGAGCGGCTCGCGCACCGCTACGGCCGGACGGTGCCCGCCGGCGAGGTGCTCTTCGCCGCCGGCGCGCGGCCGGCGCAGGCGTACTACCTGCTGACCGGCGAGGTCGAGCTGTTCCCGGCCGCGACGGACGGCATCAGCGTCTGCCGCCGCCTCGGGTCGGGGGCGCTCTTCGGCGTCTCGTGGCTGCAGGACCTCGCGCCGGCCCGCTTCGGCGCGCGCGCCACGGTCGAGAGCCGCCTCCTCGCGTTCGGGCGCGACGCGCTCCCGACGGTCTTCGCGAACAGCCCCCAGCTCGCGGCGCGCTGCGTCCGCGCCTCCGCCGCCCTGCTGGCCCGCATGCGCAGCCGGCTGGAAGCCTTCCGCGCCGAGCCGCGCCTGCACGCGATGGAGACGGAGGTGATCGCCACGCTGCGCCGCCCGCACCCGGACAACCCGGACGGGCTCGCCGCGGCGGACCTCTTCGCGGAGCTGGCGCAGGTGCTGCCGCTGTCGCTGCCGGAGATCGACGCGCTCTTCCGGCGCCTCGTCAGCCTCGGGAGCATCAGCCAGACCGGCGGCAAGATCGCCCTCACCCTCCGCGAACTCTAGGCATGACCTCCACTCACCGTCGGTGAGCAGACCGCGGAGAGTGGTCCAGATGCAAGGCGCGCGACGATCCGGCGACTGAGGCGGGCTCGTGCCCGCCGCAGGGAGGCGGGAGGAGTGCAACGCCGCAGATGGGCCGCTATACGCGCGTCTGCCGTTCCCAGATCAGTCGGAGGCCGTCGAGGGTCAGGTGCTGGTCCACCACCGTGGCGGCGCCGGTCTCGCGCACGATCAGCTCGGCGAGGCCGCCGGTGGCGACCACCGTCGGCGTCCCGCCCAGCTCCTGCGAGATGCGGCGTATCAGCGCCTCCACGAGGCCCGCGTAGCCGAAGATGATGCCCGACTGCATGCTCGCCGCCGTGTTCGTGCCGATCGCGACGCGCGGCCGCGCCAGCTCGATGCGCGGGAGGCGCGCCGCGCGCTGGGAGAGCGCGTCGATCGAGATGCGCAGCCCCGGCGCGATGGCCCCGCCGAGGTAGGAGCCGTCGGCCGCGATCGCGTCGAACGTGGTCGCCGTCCCGAAGTCCACGACGATCAGCGGCCCCGCGTAGCGCGCGTGGCCCCCGACGGCGTTGGCGACGCGGTCCGCCCCGACCTCCCGCGCGTCCTCGTAGCGGATGGCGATGCCGGTGTCCGTGTCCGGCCCGAGCACGAGGCACGGCGCGCCGCAGAGGCGGCGCACGCCCTCGACGACGCCCTCGCTCACCTGGGGCACGACCGACGCGAGCGCCGCGCCCCGCACCGCCGCCGGGTCGATCCCCCTGCCCGCGAAGAGCAGGCCGAGGAGCGCCGCCAGCTCGTCCGGCGTGCGGTCGCGGTTGTTCGAGACGTCCCAGTGCGCGAGCAACGCGTCGCCCCGGAAGACGCCGAGGTGCACGTTGGTGTTGCCGACATCCAGAGCCAGAAGCACGGCTATCCCCCCTCCTCCTTCGCTCGCACCGCGCCGGATTCGAGCGCGCCGTTCCCGGACCCGTCTGCACCGACCGCCAACCCGGCGGCGGCGAGGCGCGCGCGCGCCGCGGCCTCCCCGCCGGCTTCCCAGCTGGCGTACCAGGCATCGATCTCGCCGCAGAGGCCCGCGAGCAGCGCCGCGGCCTGGTGCGGCCGCCCCGTCTCGATCCGCAGCGACGTCGCCAACTCCCGCAGCTCGGCGGGGAAGTCCTCCACGGCGGCGCACACGTTCAGGCCGATGCCGGCGATCAGCGCCGCGGCAGCCCCCGCCCCCGTTCTGGTCTCGAGCAGCACGCCGGAGAGCTTGCGCCCCCCCGCGACGACGTCGTTGGGATACTTCAGCCCAACCCCGCCTGCGCCGGCGGCCCGCGCGACGACGGCCACGGCCGCGGCGATCACCCAGGAGAGGTCCGCCCACTCCCGCAGGGGGCGGGACGGGCGCAGGATGACCGAGAAGCAGAGGCCGGTTCCCGGCGGCGAGAGCCAGGGCCTGCCCTGGCGACCGCGGCCGCCGTGCTGGTGGCCCGCGACGACGACCGTCCCCTCGGGCCACCCCGCGGCGGCGAGCACCGCGGCCGCATCGTTGGTCGACGCGGTCGCGGCGAGCCGCACGACCGGCGCCCCGATCAGAGGAACTCCAGGCTGATGTCGACGGCGGGCGCCGAGTGAGTGAGCGCCCCCGACGAAATGCAGTCCGCGCCGCTGGCCGCCATCGCCCGGGCGTTCTCCAGCGTGATGCCGCCCGAGAGCTCCAGGACCGCCCGGCCGGCGACGAGCGCGACCGCCTCGCGGGCCAGGGCCGGCTCGGCGTTGTCCAGCAGGATCACGTCCGCCCCCGCCGCGAGCGCCTCCTCGACCTGCGCGAGCGTCCCGGCCTCGACCTCGATCCGCGTCCCCGGCAGCGCGTGGGCGCGCGCCACGCCGACCGCCGCCGCCACGCCCCCGGCGAGCAGCACGTGGTTGTCCTTGATGAGCACGCCGTCCGAGAGCGAGAAGCGGTGGTTCGTTCCGCCGCCGTGGCGCACGGCGGCCTTCTCCAGGAGACGCCACCCCGGCGTGGTCTTGCGCGTGTCGAGCACCAGGCACCCCGTGCCCGCGACCGCGTCGACGAGCGCGCGGGTCGCCGTCGCGATGCCGCAGAGGCGCTGGAGGAAGTTCAGCGCCGTGCGCTCGGCGGCCAGCAGCGAGGCGGCGTCCCCGGAGACCCGGCCGAGCTCCGCGCCGCGGGCGACCGTCTCACCGTCGCGCGCGAGCGCCTCGAAGCGCACCGCGGGGTCGACGATCGCAAACACCCTCGAGGCCACCGCAAGGCCGCTGACCGTGCACGCCTGCTTGGCCACGAAGACCGCCGCGGCCGCGCGTCCCGCGAGCCCGACGGCCAGCGTGGTGGCGTCCGGCCCCGGGAGGTCCTCGTCGAGGGCGATGCGGATGAGCCGCTCGGCGTCGCGCGCGGCCGCGTAGTCCGGCACGCCCAGCCCTCCCCTACCCCTGCCCGCCGCGGGCCAGCGGCAGCACGCGCTCGCGGCTCGCGGCGAGCACCCCGCGCTTCTCGCGCAGCTTCTCGAGCCGCTCCCGCACCTCGGCGACCTTCTCCGCCGGCGCGCGGCTGACGAAGTTCCCGTTGGCGAGCTTGGCCTCGAGCTTGGCCGCGTCGGCGTCGAGCGCGCCGATCTCCTTGTCGAGGCGCGCCAGCTCGGCGCCGAAGTCCACGACGCCCGCGAGCGGCACGCGCAGCACGCCGCACGAGAGGGCGGCGGTCGCCGACTCGCCGGGGTCGCCGCCTGCGTTGACGCGCACCTCGCGCGCGTTGGCGAGCCGCCGGATCACGGCCTCCTCGCGCCCGACGATCGCCGCCGGCTCGGCGGCGAGGCCCTCGAGGACGATGGCGACCGCCACCTTCGGCGAGACGTTCATCTCGCCGCGGATGTTGCGCACCGCGTCGACGACCTCGACCACGAGCGCCAGCTCCGCCTCGGCCGCGGCGTCCACGCGCGCGTCCTCCGGCTCGGGGAACCGCGAGGTCGCGAGCAGCGCGCCGCCGCCGGGCAGGCGCGCCGCGATCTCCTCCGTGACAAACGGCATGATCGGGTGCAGCAGCGCCAGGACGCGGCGCAGCACGTGCACCGCCGTCCCGCGCGCCGCGTCGCCCGCGGGCCCCTCCGCGCCGAGGCGCGGCTTGGCGATCTCCAGGTACCAGTCGCAGAACTCGTGCCACGTGAACTGATACAGCGCCGACGCGGCGTCGTTGTAGACGTACTCCTCGAAGGCGCGGTTGACGCGGCGCACGAGCCCGTCGAGG
>DATDCY010000244.1 GCA_036524115.1 bacterium
GGCGTCTGCGTTTGGCCCGTCAACATCACGCGCAGGGGCATGGCGAGCTTGGGCATCTTCAATCCGTGCTTGCCGATAACTTCCTTGATCGCTGCGCTGATGGCGGTGGTTTCCCACGCAACGGTGGAGAACTGTTGCGCGAGGTCGCGCATGGCAGGGATGGCCTCCGCGGAAAGTTGCGCGTCGAGCAGGGCTGCATCCGGGTGCAGGTCGATGTAGAACACCTCGGCTGCATCGGCCAGTTCGTTCAGCGTGGCAACGCGCTCTTTATATAAAGCGCAGACGGAGGACAGGGCAGGGCTGTCGCTGACCTTGATGCCGCGTGCTTCGAGGCGCGGGCGCACCATGTCAGCCAGGCGGTCGTTGTCGGTCAGCTTGAGGTAATGGTTGTTCAGCCAGTTCAGTTTTTCGGTGTTGAACTGCGCCGCGGAGGGCGTGATGTGGTCGAGGTCGAACCACTGGCAGAACTGCTCAACCGAGAATACTTCCTCGTCGCCATGCGACCAGCCCAGGCGTGCCAGATAGTTGATGACGGCCTCGGGCAGGTAGCCGTCTTCATCGTACTGCATCACGCTGACCGCGCCGTGGCGCTTGGACAGCTTGGTGCCGTCGTCGCCCAGGATCATGGAAAGGTGCGCGTATTGCGGCACGGTCGCGCCCAGCGCCTTGAGGATGTTGATCTTGGCCGCCCCCGGCCAGCCACGCGACGCGCCCGCGCGCCTCCCCCGGCGCTGCGCACGCCAGGCCGGCCACTGCGAGCACCGCCATCGGCCAGCCGACCACCTCGTCGGCGTGGCGCAGCACGCGGGCCGCCCATGCCCAGACCGACCGGATCGCTTCGCCGCCGTCCGCGACCGTGCCCGAGGATCGCCGCAGGAACTGCTCGAAGAGCGGGCGGAACTCCCCGCCGTACGCAGACCACATGAACAGCAGCAGCAGAGCGCAGCCGACCGCGGCCCCTGCCGCCAGGGCACCCGCGGCGCGCCGGTTCCGCGAGACCCAGAGATAGACCACGCCGACCCAGGCGAAGACGCTGCCGGCCCAGCTTGCCAGCGGGAGGAACAGGCCAATGGCCAGGATCCCGTCGATGACGCGGCGCGTCGGCTCCCGCCCGGTCAGGATCACCAGCGCCAGGAGCATCGCGATCGTCAGGGGCTCGTGCCCCGGCATGCGGCCGTAGAACGAAAACGCGGGCATGGCCGCCGCGAACAGCCAGAAGAGCGGGCCCGCCTCGGCGGCCGGACCCCAGCGCAGATACAGGGCGACGAGCCCCGCCAGCACCAGCGCGAGCACGGTCGCCCGCGCCACCCACTCGTGCACGCCCAGCACCGACATCGGCAGCGCGAGCAGCCACGCGATGAGCGGCGGATGGTTCAGGTAGCGATGCAGTTCGACCGGCGGCCCGGCGCCGCCATTCCAGACGTCCACCCCGCCGGTCACCAGCCAACCGAATCGAAGGTGGGCGCGCGCCGCCAGGGCGAAGACCGCCGCGTTGAAGTCGTGGTGGCGCACCCACGGCGTCGCCAGGTGGCGCGCGGCAAGCGCGGTGAAGGACGCGAGACCGACGGCAAGCCACGGCCAGCGGCGCGATCCCCACTCGGGCCGCCACGCCAGCGCCGCGGCCGCCAGGCCCAGCACCAGGAAGGGAAGCCAGAGCATCGGGCGCCATCTTACGCTATCCTCGCCCCCCAATGCTGCTGCCGCGCTTCAGCCGCCTCTCGGGACCCGGCGACGTCGCCGCCCTCAGCGGATCGGCGCGGGCGCTCGCGCTGGCGCGCCTCGATCGTCCGGCGCTCGCGCTCTGTCGCGAACCGGAGGACGTCGAGCGTCTGCACCGGGACCTGCGGTTCTTCGCCGCCGCGCTCGGCGCCCCCGCGCCAGTGCTCGTCCCCGTGCCCGAGCGTCGGCTGCGCGCGGCGCGCGTCGAGGCGCTCGCGCGCATCGGGGCCGGCGACGCGCCGATCGTCGTCGCGGACGAACAGACCGCCGCCGCCCCGATCTTCGACGCCGGCCGCCTGGTCGCGGAGGCGGTCGAGGTGCGCCGGGGCGGCGAGCTCGACCCGGAGTTCCTCGCCGAGCTGTTGGCCGAGATGGGCTACCGGCGCGTCCGGGCGGTGGCCGACGCCGGGGAGTTCGCGCCGCGCCGGGACCGGATCGACGTCTTCCCGGCCGGCGGGGCGCAGCCCGTGCGCATCGAGCACGAGGCCGGCAGGGTGGCGCGGCTGCGCGTCTTCGACGTCGGGACGCAGCTCTCGTTCCGCGAGGAGCCCGCGGTCCGCCTGCTCCCGGCGGGCGAGCCCGAGGGCGGGCCAACGCTCCGCGCGGCGCTCGCCGGCCGGATTCTCGTGACCGAGACCGGTGCGGCGCAGGGCACATCCCCGGTCGCCCCCGTCACGGGCCTCGGCCTGACCGCCAGGGAGCGGCGCGCCGCCGGCGAGGGGCTTCGGGAGCTCGGTGCGCGGCTGGCCGCGGTCGCCCGCGAGCGGCCGGTCCTGGTCGCGGCGGCCACGCTCGGCGAGGTCGAGCGGGTGCGCGACCTGCTCGCCGAGGCGGGAATGACAGTGCCGATCCTGGAGCCGCCGGGCATCGGCGCGCACGCGGGCCCGCTCGCGCTGGCGCACGGCCCGCTCTCCTGCGGCTTTCTCGACCTGGAGAGCGGCTTTCTCGCGCTGACCTCCGCCGAGCTGTTCGGGCCGCGGCCCCCGGCGCGCCCGGTGACGGCGAGCCGCGTCGGCTCCTTGATCGCCTCGCTCGACGAGATCGCCCCTGGCGACCACGTCGTCCACCTCGAGCACGGCGTCGGGCGCTTCCTCGGCGTCGAGCGCGCCGGCGACCAGGACTTCCTCCGGCTGGAGTACGCCGCAGGCGGCCGGCTGCTCCTGCCGGTCGAGCGCATCGACCTGCTGCGCCGTCACAGCGGCGTCGAGGGCGCGCGGCCGCGGCTCGACACCATCGGCGGCACCGCGTGGCGAGCGGCGAAGGGGCGCGCCCGGGAGAAGGTCCGCGAGATGGCGGCGGAGCTGCTGCGCCAGGCCGCGGAGCGGGAGGCGGCGCCCGGCATCGCGTTTCCCCCCGACGACGAGCGCCACCGCGAGTTCGCCGACGCCTTCGGCTTCGACCCGACGCCCGACCAGAGCGCCAGCGCCGAGGCGATCCGCGAGGCCATGGAGCGGCCGCGCCCGATGGACTGGCTGCTCTGCGGGGACGTCGGCTACGGCAAGACCGAGGTCGCGATGCGCGCGGCGTTCAAGGCCGCGGCAGCGGGCAGGCAGGTCGCCGTGATCGCGCCGACCACGGTGCTCGCCGAGCAGCACGCGGACGTCTTCGCGGCGCGGTTCGCGCCGTTCCCGGTGCGCGTGGACGCGCTCACGCGCTTCACCCCGCCCGAGGAGGAGCGCGCGGCCCTCGCGCGGGTGGCCGCCGGGACGACCGGCATCGCCGTCGGGACGCACCGCCTGCTCGGGCGGGACGTCGCCTTCGCCGACCTGGGGCTGGTGATCGTCGACGAGGAGCAGCGCTTCGGCGTCGGGCACAAGGAGGCGATCCGGCGCCTGCGCCCGGGCGTGGACGTGCTCTCGCTCACCGCGACGCCGATCCCGCGCACGCTCTCGCTCGCGCTGGCCGGCGTGCGCGGCATCAGCACCCTGGAGACGCCGCCGGAGGAGCGCCTCGCCGTCCGGACCACCGTCGCCCGCTACGACGCCGCGCTCGTGCGCGAGGCGCTCGAGCGCGAGTTCGCGCGTGGCGGACAGGCCTTCTTCGTGCACAACCGGATCGAGTCGATCGCCCGCGTCGGCCGGCGGTTGCAGCGGCTGCTGCCGGGCCGGCGCATCGGCATCGCGCACGCGCGGCTGCCCGGGGCGGCCCTGGAGGAGGTCATGCACGCCTTCCACGCGGGCGAGATCGACCTGCTGCTGGCGACCGCGATCGTCGGCGCCGGGCTCGACGTGCCGCGCGCGAACACGTTGATCGTCGACCGCGCCGACTGCTTCGGGCTCGCGGACCTCTACCAGCTCAAGGGGCGCGTCGGGCGCGCGGACCGGCGGGCCTTCGCCTGGTTCCTCGTCCCGCACGAGGACCGGATCACGGACGAGGCGCGGGCGCGCCTGGACGCCCTCTGCGAGCTGTCCTACCTCGGCGCCGGCTTCCGGCTCGCGCTGCGCGACCTGGAGCTGCGCGGCGCGGGCGACCTGCTCGGCCCCGAGCAGTCGGGGCACATCGCCGCGGTCGGCTTCGACCTCTACCTCGAGATGCTCGGGGAGGCGGTGGCCGAGCTGAAGGGCGAGGCGCCGGCGGCTCGCGTCGAGCCGGTCCTCGAGCTGCGCGTCGATGCGCACCTGCCGGCCGCGTGGATCGACGATCCGGAGCTGCGCCTCTCCGTGCTGCGGAGGATCGCCGCAGCCCGCGACGCAGCGGCGGTCGCGGACCTGCGCCGCGAGCTGGCCGACCGTTTCGGCCCGCCGCCGCGCGAGGCGCAGCACCTGCTCGACCTCGCGCAGCTCAAGGCGCTCTGCCGCGCCGCCGGCATCGCGCGGGTGGTCGAGACGGGCGACCGGCGCTACCGCGTGACGCCGGCGCTCGAGCGCCCGCTTTCGGCAAGGAGCGCCGCGGCGCTCACCGGCGCGCTCGGCGCGGCGGTGAGCTTCCCGGATGAAGCGGACGTCGAGCTGGACTTCGCGAAGCGCTCCTGGACGGAGATCGTGCGCGCGCTCGGCGGCGTCCTGCCGCTGCTGCGGCCCTGACGCCGGCAGCCGCTGCCGCCCGACCCGCCCTAGTGCTCCCCGTCCTGTTCCGCCGCCGCACGCCGCGAGTAGGTGGCGACATACTTCATGATGTCGCCGAACTCGCTGCGCGACTGCAGCGTGTCGAACAGGTCGCGCGTCTCGACCATCAGGTTCTTCGAGCCCCTGATCGCCCGCTCGAAGTCCGCCGGGGCGTCCGTGGAGATCCGGCCGTGCCCCGGGTACATCTCCGCGACACGCAGGCTGCTGAGCTCGCGCAGCGTGCCGATGTAGTCGCTGATGTTGCCCGAGGGGAAGATCCCCCCGAGCGTGCCCCCGGCGAAGATCGTGTCCCCCGTGAAGAGCAGTTGCCGCTCGGCGTCGTACAGGCAGATCGCCCCGGAGCAGTGCCCCGGGCTGTGCAGCGTCTGCAGCACGCAGCCGCCGAGGTCGATCAGCGTGCCGTGGTGCAGGTGCAGGTCGACGTGGAAGTCCTCGGCCCGGTGCCCGAAGGCCTGGCTCATGAGCACGAACTCGTCCTGCAGGGCGATCTTGTTCGCGGCGCGGTTGTGCGCCGCCACCACCGTGCGTTCGGGGAAGTACGGGACCCCGCCGACGTGGTCGACGTGCTCGTGGGTCAGCACGACGATGTGGACGTCCTCGCGCGAGAGGCCAAGCATCCCGAGTTGCGCCGCGATGAGGTCCGCGTCCGAGGAAAGCCCGGTGTCGACCAGCAGGTTCTTGCGGGCGCCCCGCAGGAGGTAGACCTTGCAGCCGCCGCCCTTGGGACCGCCGAGCTGAAAGACGCCCTCGCGCAGCGCGACCGGCTCCGCGTGCGCACCTCCCGCCACGGCCGATCCCTGTCCCGCCGCGCCCTAGGAGAGGTGGCCGGCGGCCATCTGCGCCCGGAGCTTCAGGCTCAGCGCCTTGAGGACGACGAGCGCGAATGCCGGCTGCTGGCCGATGAGGTAGACGAAATGGGCGTGGTCGATCGCGACCACCTCGGTGCCGTCCTCCGCCGCGACGGCGGTCGCCGAGCGCGGCAGGTTATCCACGAGCGCCATCTCGCCGAAGACCTCGCCGGGACCGAGCGTCCCGACCAGCTCGTCGCGGCCGCGCGTGCGCTTGAGGATGTCGACGCCGCCGGCCTTGATGACGAACATCTCCTGGCCGCTGCCGCCCTCGGCGAAGATCGTCTCCCCGCCCTGGTAGCTGCGCACGAACTTGCCCGCCAACCGGAACCCGCCCATGTCCTCTTTCCTGAGTGAATCGCTGGGGCCGGATCATAGCAGATTCGTCCTGCGAAAGGGCTTGCTTCCCCGGCGCAGGCTTGGAAGACTGTCCGGGAGGCCGAACATGTCGCTGCTGCTCCGCCTGAAGAACCGCTCGCTCGCCGCCCTCGCGACGGCGCTGCCCTCCGTCGGCGAGCGTCTCGCCGCCGGCTACCGCGCCCAGCGCGAGGAGGGGGACGTCCCCTGGGCGCCGCTGCGCACGCCGCTCGCCCGCGCGACGATCGCGCTCGTCACCACCGCCGGGGTGCACCACCGAACGCAGCCGCCGTACGACATGCACGACCCGCAAGGCGACCCGAGCTTCCGCGAGCTGGACCTCTCGCTGCCGCTCGACTCGCTGACGATCACCCACGACTACTACGACCACAGGGACGCGGACCGCGACCTCAACGTGGTCTTCCCCGTGGAGCGGCTGCGGGAGTTGGCCGCGGCCGGCGAGATCGGCGCGCTCGCCGCTCGCGCCTACGGCTTCATGGGGCACATCGTCGGCCGGCACCTCGAGACCCTCAAGCGCAGCACCGCGCCCGAGGTCGCCGCCCGCCTGAAGGAGGCGCGCGTGGACGCGGTGCTGCTCGGCCCCGGCTGAGGGATCTGCAACCAGACCGTCGGTCTGGTCCAGCGCGAGATCGAGCGGGCGGGGGTGCCGACGGTCGGCGTCTCGATCGTCAGGGCGTACAGCGAGGCGGTGCACCCGCCGCGGACGGTCTTCCTCCGCTGGCCCTACGGCCATCCGTTCGGGGAGCCGGGCAACGCGCCGCAGCAGCGCACCGTCCTGCGGGCCGCCCTCAGGGCGCTGGCCGAGATCCAGGTGCCCGGGACCATTGTCGACCTGCCGCTGCGGTGGCGGCGGGAGACCTACAGGGATTGACGGCGCCAGAAACGGAGGAGGGCGCGCGATGTCGATGACGAGGAGGACGTTCCTGAAGGCCGGCGCCACGGCAGCGGCGGCGGCGCTCGCCCACCCCGCGGCCGCCGGCGCGGCGACCCAGCCCCCGCCACGCCAGCGCGTGCTCGGCCGCACGCAACTCAAGGTCTCCGAGCTGGGGATGGGCGTGATGATCACCCAGGACGCGGCCATGGTCCGCGCGGCCCTGGACGCCGGCGTCACGTACTTCGACACCGCCCGCGCCTACATGAGCGGCCGCAACGAGGCCATCCTCGCCGAGGGGCTTGGCGCGCGGCGCAAGGACGTCGTCGTGGCCACGAAGTGCTCGCCGGGCGGGGGCGCCACCGCGGTCGTCGCCTCCTGCGAGCAGAGCCTCGCGGCGCTCAAGACCGACTGGATCGACGTCTTCCAGCTCCACGGCGTCTCCTCGCGGGCCCAGGTGCTCGCGGCCGGGAGCCTCGAGGGCCTGGCCGCGCTCAAGAAAGCCGGCAAGATCCGTTTCGCCGGCGTGACGACGCACGCCGGGATGGTCGAGGTGATCGACGCCGCGATCGAGGCGAAGGTCTACGACACGGTGCTCACGACCTTCAACTTCCGCCCGGCGCCGGGACTCGCCGCTGCGGTGCGGCGCGCGGCCGACGCCGGCGTGGGCGTGATCGCGATGAAGATCATGGCCGGCGGCTACCGCGACGCGGCCGCCCCCGGCCTCAACCCGTTCCAGGCCGCCCTGCGCTGGGTGCTGCGCCAGCAGGGGGTCGCGACGACGATCCCGAGCCTCGTCACGTTCGAGCAGCTTCAGCAGAACCTCGAGGCCGCCGCGGCCTCCTACGGCGCGCGCGACGCGCTGGCGCTCGAACTGTACGCGGCCGCCATCGAGGCGCGCCACTGCCGCGCCTGCGGCGGCTGCGCGGCGCAGTGCGCCCGCGGCGCCGATGTGCCGGCCATCGTGCGCGCGCTGATGTACCGCGAGGGGTACGGGTGCCCCGAGCTGGCCGCCGAGACCCTGGCCGC
>DATDCY010000245.1 GCA_036524115.1 bacterium
CCGCGTTCCCCGCATGGGCGTGTCGTCGCCGCGCAGCAGCGAGCGCGTGCGCAGGACGGCAGCCGGCAGTGGCGACGCGACGGGGCCGCCCGGCCCCGAATACGTGACCACCCCGCCGCCGACGTCGCGCTCGCCGATCTCGAAGGACGTCAGGGAGATGACGAACGTCGTCCGCTCGAGGCCCGCGGTCGTCCCCGCCCCAGGCTGGGAGGTCTCGCGCCGCCGGTCCAGCGCGAGGACCGCCTTTCCCCGCCCCGGCTCCGGCACCGTCAGGGTCCCCCCGACCGGGTGATCGACGGTGACCGTCAGGCGGGCGACGTCCCCGACGCGGATCTCCGCGGGCTCCAGCGAGGCGGACACCGCGAGCGGCGCGGGCGCGGCGCCGGCGGCCGGGTGCGGGACCATGGCGACCGCGAGACAGACCGCCGCCGCCGAGGCCAGCCTCCTGCACTCGGGCTTCCTCACATCCGCAGCCTTCGCTCCCGGAGCTTGAAGAAGGAGATCAGCTCGCGCTCGTACGGCTCGCCCGCGAAGACCTCGACCGCATCGCAGCGCGCGCCCCGCAGGGTGTCGAGCAGACGTCGGCGCCGCTCGCCCCACCCCCGCGCGAGCGCCTCCCGCACGCCGCGGCCCGAGGTGTCCACGAGCCGCCGCGCCCCCGACTCCGGGTCGCGCCACTCGACGAGCCCGACCGCGGGCCACTCGCGCTCGCGCCGGTCGCCGATGACGACGGAGATCAGGTCGTGGCGCCGCGCCGTCACCCGCAGCGGCCGCTCGAAGCCGGCGTCGTGAAAGTCGCTGAGCAGGAAGGCCACCGAGCGTCGGTGCGTCACCCGGTTGAGGAACTCCAGCGCCGAGACCAGCCGCGTGCCGCGCCCCCGCGGCGTGAACGAGAGCACCTCGCGGATCACCCGCAGCACGTGGCCGCTCCCCTTGCCCGGCGGGACGTGCAGCTCCACCCGGTCCGTGAAGAGCACCAGACCGACGCGGTCGTTGTTGCGGATGGCGGCGAAGGCGAGCACGGCCGCGATCTCCGCCGCGAGGTCCTTCTTGAACCGCGCCGTGCCGCCGAAGAACTGCGACGCGGAGACGTCGACGAGCAGCATGACCGTCAGCTCGCGCTCCTCCACGAACTTCTTGACGAAGAGTCCGCCGCCGCGCGCGCTGACGTTCCAGTCGATGCTGCGGACGTCGTCCCCCGGGACGTACGCGCGCACCTCCTGGAACTCCATCCCCTGGCCCTTGAAGACGCTGAGGTACTCGCCGCCAAAGACGCTGGTGACCATCCGGTTCGTCCGGATCTCGATCTGGCGGACCCGCCGCAGCACCTCCCGCGGGATCGCCGCGGCGGCTGCCCCGGGGACCTCCGGCGCGGCCTTCGGGCGGGGCGCGGGCGTCACGGGACGGGCAGCTCGCCGAGGATGCGGCCGATCAGCCCGTCGGCGGTGATCTCCTCCGCCTCGGCCTCGTAGGAGACGATCAGCCGGTGGCGCAGCACGTCCGGGGCAATCGCCTTCACGTCCTGGGGCGTCACGTAGCCGCGCCCCGCGACGAAGGCGTGCGCCCTCGCGGCGACCGCCAGGTAGAGGCTCGCGCGCGGGGAGGCCCCGTAGCGGATGTAGTCCCCGAGCTTGAGCTGGTACTTCTCCGGCTCGCGCGTGGCGAAGACGACCGAGAGGATGTAGTCCTTGATCTTCGCGTCGACGTAGATCGCGTCGACCACCTGCCGGGCACGGACGAGGGCCTCGGGCCGGACCACCGGCCGGACCGCGATCTCCTTCTCGGTGAACGCCATCGCGTCCATGATCCGGCGCTCCTCCTCGAGGGTCGGGTAGCCGACGCGGAGCTTGAGCATGAAGCGGTCCACCTGCGCCTCGGGGAGCGGGTACGTCCCTTCCTGCTCGATCGGGTTCTGCGTGGCCAGCACCAGGAACGGCCGCGGCAGCGGGAACGTCTCCTGCCCGATCGTGACCTGCCGCTCCTGCATGGCCTCGAGCAGCGCGCTCTGCACCTTCGCGGGGGCGCGGTTGATCTCGTCGGCCAGGACGAGGTTCGCGAAGATGGGCCCCTTGCGGGTGCTGAAGGTCGCCTCGCGCGGGTTGTAGACCAGCGTCCCGACCAGGTCGGCGGGCAGCAGGTCGGGCGTGAACTGGACGCGCTGGAACGAGACGTCGATCAGCGCCGCGAGCGTGCGCACCGCCAGCGTCTTGGCCAGACCGGGGACGCCCTCGAGCAGGACGTGCCCGTTGGCGAGGAGGGCGACGAGCAGCCCGTCGACCAGGTGCTTCTGGCCCACGATGACCTTGCCCATCCCCGCCTGGAGATCGGCGACGAAGCGCCCCTCCTCCCGGACGAGGGCGTTGACCTTCTCGATGTCGCTCTCCATGCTGTCGAGCCTCCCTTGCCTGCCTCGCGCGTCCGCGCCGGGCCCGCGCCGCCGCCGGGCCCCGGATCGGCAGCGGCGGCCCGCTGCGCCATTGTCATGCCAGACGGGGCGAAAATCCACCGGGGATGACGCCGCCGATGATGATACCGTCCGGCCCGCCGCGGCGCGTGTGATCCGCGACACGCGGCCGCCTGCGCCCGGGGCGCGTCAGACGTCCAGCACCACGAACGCCGTCCACCCGCGCTCGGTCCGCTCGACGCGCAGCCGGTGCAGGGTGACGGCCTTGACGTCGGCCAGGAGGCCGTGGCGCGCCGGGTCCAGGGCCTCGCCCTCGGCCTGCGCCTCGAGCGCGAGCCCGCCGTCGCGCTCCTCGATGCGCACCGAGGCGACCCGCAGGAGCAACCCCTCGGCGTCCTTGTAGTAGACGAGCTCCTCGAGGAAGCGATACAGCAGCAGGTCGGCAGCCGCCTCCTCGAGCCGCATGGTGCGCCGCTGGCGCGCCGCGATGGCCCCGGGGTCCGCGGACATCGTGGCGACGGTGGCCTCCGCGGCGGCGAGGAACGCCTCCTCGAGCGTGGGCCCCCACGCCTCGAAGGCGACGTCCGCGATGGCGACGTCGTCACGCGCGCGCCAGCCCCGCGGCTGCGGGACTGCGGCGCCGGTGGGGGGCACGCCTAGCCCTTCACGTTGCCGATGGGGACCAGGCGCACGACCCGCCGGCTGATCCCCGCCAGCTCGGTCGCGGCCACCACGAGGTCGATGTCCTTGTACGCCGCCCCCGCCTCCTCGGCGAAGCCCCCATAGCTGGCAGTGCGCACGAGGATCCCCTGCTCCTCCATGCTCCGCTCGAGCGCGCGCCCCGAGAAGCGGCGCTTGGCCTCATGGCGACTCATCGTCCGGCCGCTGCCGTGGGCGGTGGAGAAGAAGGTCTCGCTCCCCCCCGGCGTCCCGGCCAGCAGGTACGAGCCGGTCTGCATGGACCCGCCGATGATCACCGGCTGGCCCGTCTCGCGGTACATCGCGGGAAGCTCCTCGCGGCCCGGGCCGAAGGCGCGCGTCGCCCCCTTGCGGTGCACGAGCAGCTCGCGCACCCGCCCGTCGACGAGGTGGCGCTCGAGCTTCGCCGTGTTGTGGCAGACGTCGTAGACCTGGCTCATGCCCAGCTCGCGCGGATCCCTGCCGAAGACCTCGGCGAACACCTCGCGGATCCGGTGCGCGATCACCTGCCGGTTGGCGAACGACATGTTCAGGGCGCACTTCATCGCCGCGAAGTAGTCCTGGCCCTCGGGCGAGCCGAAGGGCGCGCAGGCCAGCTCCCGGTCGGGGACGGCGATGTGGTAGCGCGGCCCCATCACCTTGAGGAAGCTCATCAGGTAGTCCGAGGCCACCTGGTGGCCGAAGCCGCGGCTGCCGCAGTGGAACATGACGACGACCTGGTTCGGCAGCGTGAGCCCGAAGGCGCGTGCCAGCGCCTCGTCGAAGACGTTCTCCGGCCGAACGACCTGCACCTCCAGGTAGTGGTTGCCCGAGCCGAGGGTGCCGATCTGCGCGCAGCCGCGCTCGACCGCCCGCGCGCTGACCGTGGCGGCGTCCGCCCCGTCGATGCGCCCCCCCTCCTCCGTGCGCTCGAGGTCCTCCTCCCAGCCGTACCCCTCGCGGATGCACCAGGGGGCGCCCTGCTCGACGACCTTGCGGAAGATCGCCGGCTTCAGGTCGAGGAACCCGCGGCTGCCGACGCCGGCCGGGATCCGCGCAAAGAGCCGGTCGACGAGCAGGCGCAGGCGCGGGCGCACCTCCGCCTCGGTGAGGTTCGTCAGCAGCAGCCGCATCCCGCAGTTGATGTCGAAGCCGATCCCGCCGGGCGAGATCACGCCGGTGTCCGGGTCCATCGCGGCGACGCCGCCGATCGGGAAGCCGTAGCCCCAGTGGCCGTCCGGCATGCAGAAGGCGCACCGGACGATCCCGGGGAGCATCGCCACGTTCGTGACCTGCTCGAAGACCCCCTCGTCCATCTCGCCCAGGAGCCGCTCGGAGGCGCAGACGCGCGCGGGGACGCGCATCCCCTGCTTGTAGCTCGGCGGGATCTCCCAGACGGCCTCCGCGACCCTGCGGATCCCCTTCGGAAGCGGCATGGCGCTCGCACCTCCCGGCGACGGGACGCCCGACGCGGGCGCCCCGCCTGGAATGTACGCCGCATTCGCGCGCGCCGCAAAGCGGCTGCCTTGACTTCCGGTTTTCCGGGCACCAACATCCCCCCGTCATGGGCATGGCATTCCGCTACCTGCCGACCGCGAGCGCGGCCTTCAACACCGGCTACCGCGCGCTGCGGATGTACCTGAGCAACCACTCCCTCAGGGCCTGGGCGGCCGCGGGCGCGCACCATGCCCGCCGGCTCCGGGGCGAACCCTGCCCGACCTTCGCCACGGTCGCGGTCACCTACCGGTGCCAGTGCCGCTGCGAGCACTGCTACTCGGACTCGCCGGCGCGCCCGCGCGAGAACGAGCTGACCACCGAGGAGGCGCGGCGGGTCCTGCGCGAGATCCGCGGGCTCGGCGCAATGATCGTCCACTTCTCGGGGGGCGAGCCGCTGCTGCGGGAGGACCTCTTCGAGCTGGTCGCGTACGCGCGTTCGCTCGGGCTGCTGACGCGGGTCAACTCCAACGGGCTGCTCCTGACCGACGAGAATGTGCGGCGCCTCAAGGTGGCGGGACTCACGGAGTGCGGCGTGTCGCTCGACAGCGCCGACCCCGCGGTGCACGATCGCTTCCGCGGGACGCCGGGCCTGCACGAGCGGGCGGTGCGCGGGATCCGCACCGTCGTCCGCCACGGCATACCGTGCCGGATCATGACCGTCGCCCCCCGCGAGAGCATCCCCGAGGGCCTCGAGCGCACGATCGCCCTCGGGAGGAGCCTCGGCGGGCGGCACATGTACGTCCTGATCCCGATCGCCACCGGCGCGTGGACCGACGCCGCGGACAAGCTGCTGACGGCGGCGGAGCGGGCGAAGCTTCGCGAGCTGCAGGACCTGACGTTCGCGCACCTGGAGATGCCCCGGGCGGGGACGAACTGCTGCATGTACCGCAACGAACTGCTGTACGTCTCGGCGAACGGCAACGTGACCCCGTGCGCCTTCGTGCCCTTCGTCCTCGGCAACCTGCGGGAGCGGCCGCTCGCCGAGATCTGGCGCCGCCACTGCCGGCGGCCGGCCATGGTCTGCCGCGGCGACTGCCCGATGAACATCCCGGAGCAACGCGAGGCGCTGCGGCGCCACGTCGAGGACGCCGCGCGCGACCTGCGGCGGGAGCGGGGAGCGGCGGCGCCGTGAGCACGGGGGCACGGGAGCGGCGCGCCTGGGTCGAGACCACGCTGCGCGAACTGGTCCTCGGCGCGCCGGAGAACACGTTGCGCGACCGCGGCGGCGTCGCGATCTTCGGGCCGCCGCTCGTCGGTGTCGCCGACGGCGACGACCCGCTGTTCGAGACGTTCCGCGACGTCGTCAGCCCGCGCCACCTCATGCCCCGCGCGGTGATCCGCGACCGCATGGCGGACCCGTCCGCGCCAGTTCGCGTCATCGCCTGGGCCCTCCCCTACACGGAGGCCGTCCGGCGCTCCAACCGCGGCGCCGAGTGGCCTTCGTCGCTCTACTCGCAGGCGCGCAACAACGCTGCGGCGCTCAGCGAGCGGGTGTCGCGGTCCTTCGTCGCGCGCCTCGTTGAACGGGGACACGCCGCGACGACGCCGATCGCGACCGCGGCGTACGACGCCTTCCGGGACGAGCGCTGGGTGTTCTCCTCCGCGTGGTCCGAGCGCCACGCGGCCTACGCGGCCGGTCTCGGGACGTTCGGGCTGAACGCGGGACTGATCACGCCGGCCGGGATTGCCGTGCGTTTCGGCAGCGCGGTCACCGATCTGGACGTGGAGGTTTCCGCCAGTCCGACCGGAAGCCATCGCCATCCCTGCCTCGGGCCGGACGGCACCGGCTGCGGCCGGTGCATCCCCCGCTGCCCTGCCGGGGCGATCGGCCCCGACGGCCTGGACAAGGAGAAGTGCTACCAGCGCCGCAACGTGGTGCGCGAACGCTTCCTTCCCGGCTACCGCCAGACGCTGGAGCTGCTGGAGGCCGACGTCGTCAAGGGCGGGAAGCGGACGTCCGGGCACTCGCTCGGCTGCGCGCTCTGCCAGTGCGGCGTCCCGTGCGAGGCGGGCACCCCGCAGACCGCCGCGGGCGGCGGGCACGCCGGTGCTTGACGTCAAGCTCAAGCTGCGCCCGGGCCACACCGCCGAGCGCACGTGGGACGGGCCGGCGGCGCTGCGCCAGCTCGTGTGGAACATCACGTACGCGTGCAATTTCTCCTGTGCCGTCTGCTATGCCGATGCCGGGCGGCGGCGCGACGGCGAGATCGACACCGCTGCGGCGAAGAACTTGATCGCGCGCGCCCGCGAGGCGGGCGTCCGGGACGTCATCGTCTCCGGCGGCGAGCCCTTCATGCGGCCTGACGTCCCCGAGCTGCTGGCCGCGATGGCTCGGCACGGCATCTCGGCCCGCATCGCCACCAACGGCAGCCTCCTGACGGACGAGCTGCTGCGGCGCCTCCGCGCCGAGACGCTCGTGTCGAGCTTCCAGGTGAGCATCGACACCCTCGATCCCTCCCGATACGCGGCGCTGCACGGCTGTGACCCCGCGCTGCTCGAGCGGGCGATCGCGGCCACGCGCCTCGTCCAGGCCGCCGGCTTCCACGCGACGGTCTCATCCCGCGTGACACCGGCGACGCTCGGCGATCTGCCGGCCCTGATCGACCTCGCGCGCCGCGAGGAGTGGGCGACGCTCACGCTCCACCTGCCGGTCCACACGCGACGGGCGCGAGACGCCTGGGAACCGGATACCGACGTCCTGAACCTCCTGGAGCCAGTCTTCGATCACTTCCTCGCGGGAGAGCACTGGCTCGTCGAGACGTACATCCCCTGGGCGCCGCTGCACCCGGCGATGCAGCGTCTCGGCGAGCGGGTGCGCGTCGTTCACCGCGGCTGCAGCGCGGGGCGCGACCGCCTCACCGTGAATCCCTGCGGCACGCTCAGCCCGTGCGTCTGCCTCGATGTCCCCGGCGCGCACGTCGGGAACGTCGAGCGCGACGGCCTGGAAGCGGTCTTCGCGTCCGCCGCGCTCCGCGACGCGGAGCGCAGGGCGAGCCCGCAGGGATCCTGCGCGGGCTGTGACCTCTTTGCCTCGTGCAGGGGCGGCTGCCGCGCCGCGGCCTACGCGTTCTCCGGGAGCATGCGCGCCGAGGATGCGTCCTGCCCCGTGCGACGCCTGCCCGGAGGACCCCGCGCCGCCGGCGCCCGTGGGTAGCGTGGCCCGGGGGCCCGCCGTCGCGGCCCTCCTCCTGGGCAGGCGGGGGCTGGGCAAGGTCGTCCACGTCTGGCTGCCGGTGGCGGTGCTGGCCGCGACGGCACCCGCCGGCGACGCGACACCGGCGCTGCTCGCGGCCGCCCGCGTCCTCGTCGCCGCGGGGTGCTTCGCCCAGGTCAGCATCCTCGCGAACGACCTGTTCGACCGGCGCCAGGACGAAGCCGCCGGCAAGCGGCGGTGGATCGCGACCGTTCCGCTCCCGGGCGCGGTCGCGCTCCTGGCCCTCGTCGCCGCGATCGGGGCCGGCGCGCTGGCGGTCGCGGGAGGGCGCCCGGCCCTCCTCGTCTACGGGTCCTCGCTCGCGCTGGGTATCCTCTACTCCGCCCCGCCCCTGCGGCTGAAGGTGCGCGGGCTCGCGGGTCCCGTGACGTACGCCGCCGCCACGGCCGGGGCCTACGCGCTGCTTCCCGGCGTCGTCCTCGGGGGCCGGTCCGGCGTTCTGGCGTATCTCGCGGCCGTCGTCTTCCTCGACAAGTGGGTGCACCTCCTCCACCACCAGGTCACCGACCACGACGCCGACCGGTTGGGCGGCGCCGCGACCTTTGCGGTCGCCGCCGGACTGGCGCGCGCCCGCGCCCTGCTGCGCTGCGCCGCCTGGGTGGCGACGGGCTGCTTCCTTGCCGCGCCCGCGCTGCTCCTGCAGACCGGACCGCGCCGGGGTGCGGCGATCGCCGTCGCCGCGACGGTCATCGGCCTCGTGGCCGCCGGGGCCAGCGCACGCGGGGTGCCGGGGACGCGCACGACGTTCGCGCGGGAACTGCCGGCGCTCTACCTCGGGCTCGGGCTCTCCACCGTCCGGCTGCTGCCGGTCCTGCTGCTCACGGCGGCGGCGCTCGACGCCCCGGGGCTCTGGCCGCTCTGCCTCGCCGCGGCGGCGACCGCTGCCGCGGAACTCGGGAGCTATGCCTCCCGGCCCGGTCCCGCCAGCCGCCCGCTGCCAGCGGCTTCGTCCGTTCTCGCGGCCGCCGGCTTCGCGCTCGCGCTCGTCGCGCGGGTCGCGCTGCTGCACGACAAGCCGTTCTGGCGCGACGAGGCCTGGGTCGCGTCGCTCACCGCGGAGTCGGTCCCCGCGATACTCGCGACCGCCCAGCCGGCGCCCGTCGGCTTCGTGCTCCTCGCGAAGGTGACCGCGCTGCTCGCCGGCGCGATTCCCGGGGTGACCCCCGAGATCGCTCTCCGGCTGCTGCCGCTGCTCTGCGGCCTCGCGGCGGTCGCCGCGCTCCCGCGGCTGGCGCGCGCCCTCGGAGCCTCGCCGGCCGTCTCGACGACGGTCCTCCTCGCTGCCGCCGGCGCGCCCCCCCTCGTCTACTATTCGCGCGAACTCAAGCACTACGGCGTCGACCTGCTCCTCGCCGCGCTCGTGCCGCTGCTCGTGCTGCGCTTCTTCGGACGCGACGCGGGCGCGCCGGCGGGCGCACGACCGGGGAGCGGGACGCGGCCGCTCGCGGCGGCGCTGCTGGCCGCGCCCTGGGTCTCCTTCGCCTCGGTCTTCCCCATCGCAGGGGCGATCGGCTGGGGCTGGGCGGCGCCCTGGCGCGACGCGGCGGCTGCGACGCGACGCCGCTGGGCGGCGCTGACCCTCTTGTACGCCCTGTCGTTCGCGCTGGCCCTCGCTGCTGCCGTGCACCGGCAGGCCGGGAACCCGCTGCTCCTCCAGGCCTGGGAGAGCGATCTCGCCCGCGGGGACGCCCAGCCATTCGCGGTCAGGACGGCGTCCGTCGCGACGGACTGCGTGCGGGTCACGTTCTCGTACTTCTTCCCTGGGCTCGAGCTCATCGCGCTCCCGCTCGCGGCGCTCGGTCTGGTCGCGTGGACAAGACCGGGTGTCTCGATCCTCCGCTTCCTGGCCGTGTCGACCTTCTCGCTCACGGTCGCCGCAGTGCTCGCCCACCGCTACATCGCCGCGCAGGGCAGGTTCCTCCTCTTCGCGGCGCCGCTGGTGCTGCTCTGCGTGGCCTCGGGCATCGCCGAGCTGGGGCGACGCCTCCAGCCCGTTGTCGGGCCGCGCCTCGCGGGCGCGGCGCCCCTGGCGGTCGCGGCGGCCGCGGCGGTGGCGTGGACGGGGGCCGCGGTCGAGCACCGACTGCCGCCGTACCGCAACGACGTCGCGCGCTACTTCCGCTACGACATCCTCCACGACGTGGAGCCCCTCGTCGCGGCGGCGGCGAGCGCGATCGGGCCGGGCGAGCCGGTGCTCGTCTCGTTCGGCTGTGCGCGACCCTTCCGCTGGTACGCGCAGGGGCGGCTCCCGGACGCGACGGCCCTCTCGCCGCCACTGACGCCCGCCGACGCCGCGCGCGCCCTGCGCGCGTGGACGGACAGGACCCGGTGCTGGGTTCTCCTGCTCGACGAGGAGGAGCGCTCCTGGGAGCGGATGACCGTGCGCGCGGGCTTCAGGCGCTCGGTCGCGGCAACCGCCCGCGGCGCCCAGCTCTGGGAGCTGCTGCCGCTCGGTGAGGCGCCGGCCGCGAGCACGGCGCCGCGCCGCCCGCCGCCGCTATCCCAGGCGGGCCCGGCGGCGCTTGACCTGCGTCAATGATGCCCGCGCCGCCCGGAGGTATGTTCTCCGGCAGGATCGGGTGCGCGGCCGGCGCCGCGGACCCGCAGGCGCATCACCGGACGGAAGGGGGCACGGGACCGATGAAGAAACTGGAACTGGCGAAAATGCGGGAGTTCAATCCGGGCTCGATGAAGAAGAACCTGCTCCACGACTCGCCGTGGTTCAGGATCATCAACTTCAACCTGCCCGCCGGCCAGACCTTCCCCGTCCACTCGCACGACACGGAGGGGCAGCTGAGCATCCTCGTGATCGAGGGCGAAGGCGAGTTCCTCGGGGCCGGCGATGCCGCCATGCCCGCCGTTGCCGGCGACATGCTCGTCTCGGAGATCGCCGAGCCGCACGGGGTCCGGGCGCGGACGGACATGCGGATCGTGGTGACGATCGCCCCGCCGTTCTAGCCCGGATTATTCACGAGGGGTCTGCAGTTCGACGTATTTTGAGGTAGTGAGGGACGCCGGAGAGAGAGCGACGCCGCTCCGGTTGGTTGCGGAAGCCGGTTTGTGGCCGTTGGCGAGCGACGCGCTGGTAGCGAGGG